>NZ_CALINL010000151.1 GCF_938045225.1 uncultured Campylobacter sp. | reverse complement strand
GATCGCATCCTCAATCGCTAGTACGTTTTTACCGCCTGCGGTTGCGAAGTCGTCCTTGCCCCCGCCGTTTCCGCCTAAAATTTGAGCCGTAAATTTGACCCATTCGCCCGCTTTTAACGGCGCATTTTTCACGCCTGCGGCCAGAGCGATTTTGCCCTCTTCGTTTACTTGCACGAGCAGGATCGCCGCCTTTTCGTTCTCGTTTTTAAACTCGTCTATCGTGGCTTTTATGTCGCCACCGTCAAGCACAGCGACGCAAAGCTTGGTCTCGTTTACGTTTACTACGGCTAGCGCGTGCGCGTCTTTGGCTTGTTTGGTCTTGTCTTTTAGGCTTTTTATTTCGGCTTTTAGTTTTTTTACCGCATTCATCGGCTCGGCGCTTTTTAGCTCGGTTTTTAGCTCTTCGATCTCGCTGCGCCAGGCTTTTGCTAGATTTAGCGCGGCCTTAGAGCACACGGCCTCGATCCTGCGCACGCCCGCGCTCACGCCGCCTTCTTTAGTGATGAAAAACGCGCCGATTTGGCTTAAATTTGCCACGTGCGTACCGCCGCAAAGCTCCTTGCTAACCTCGCCGAAGCTTAGTACGCGTACCTTGTCGGCGTATTTTTCGCCAAATAGCGCGATCGCGCCGCTGTTTTTGGCATCCTCGACGTCCATTATCTCCGTTTTTGCCGCGATACTTTCGGCGATTGCGCTATTGACTAAATTTTCGATCTTTGTTAGCTCTTCCGCCGTCACCGCCTTTGGATGCGAGAAGTCAAACCTGAGCCTGTTTGCTTCGACGCTAGATCCTGCCTGTGCGATATGCGTTCCCAGCACGCTTCTAAGTGCGGCATGGAGTAGGTGCGTGGCGCTGTGGTGGCGCGCGATCTCGGCTCTTTGCTCGCTTACTTTTAGTTTTACGGCGTCGCCGACTTTAAGCTCTTTTTTAACCGCGACGTTTGATAAATTTAGTCCGAAAAACTTCTGCGTATCTAGCACGTCGGCTGTATCCGCGACCACGCCGCTATCGCCCGCCTGGCCGCCGCTTTGCGCGTAAAAAGGCGTCACGTCAAACATTGCCCAGCCTTGCTCGCCCGCTTTTAAAATTTGCGTTTCTTTAAAATCCTCGTCAAGCAGCGCTAAAACCTTGCTCGTGCGCTCAAGCTCCTCGTAGCCGCTAAATTTATTTTCGCCGAATTTCTCTAAAAGCGCCTTAAAATCGCCCTTTGCGCTCTTATCGCCGCTACCTTTCCAAGCAGCTTTAGCGCGCGCTTTTTGCTCGCTCATTAACTCGTCAAATTTGGCTTCATCGACTTTGAGTCCTTTTTCGCGTAGCATGTCAGCCGTGAGGTCTAGCGGAAATCCGAACGTATCGTAAAGCTTAAATGCAGCCTCGCCGCTAAAAATATCTTTCGTGCGCGCTAGCTCGCTCTCAAAAAGCTCGAGTCCGCTCGCGATAGTAGCTAAAAATCTCTCTTCTTCGAGCCTGATTTGCTCTTTTACAGCCTCTTTTTTCTCGTTTAGGTAGGCGTAGTGGCCGCCCATTAGCTCGCAGACTTTATCGACGAGACGGTACATAAATGGTTCTCTGATTCCCAGCAGATATCCGTGCCTGATCGCGCGGCGAAGGATACGGCGAAGCACGTAGCCGCGGCCCTCTTTGTCAAATGTAGTGCCTTGAGCCAGCAGGAAAGTCACCGAGCGGATGTGGTCGCTGATGACGCGGTAGCTAGCGCCGCTCTCATACGCGTACGGCTTGCCGCAAAGCGCGGCTACTTCGTTTATAAGCGGCATAAAAAGCGAGCTGTCGTAGTTGCTAAATTTGCCTTCCATTATCGCCGTGACGCGCTCAAGGCCCATGCCCGTGTCTATACTTGGTTTTGGTAGTGGAGTTAGCTTGCCGTCGCTGCTGCGCTCGTACTGCATGAAAACCAGGTTCCAAATTTCAAGAAATCTGTCGCCGTCGCCGCCCATGTAGTCTTCAGGCGTGTTAAAATGCTCACCGCCTTGGTCGTAAAAGATCTCCGAGCACGGTCCGCACGGTCCCGTATCGCCCATCTGCCAGAAGTTATCGTGATCGCCGAATCTATAAATGCGCTCCTTTGCGACGTGCTGCTCCCACAGCGCAAACGCCTCGTCGTCGCTCTCGTGGACGGTCACGTAGAGGCGATCTTTGGGTAGTTTTAGCACCTGCGTGACGAACTCCCACGCGTACGCGATCGCGTCTTTTTTGAAGTACTCGCCGAAGCTGAAGTTGCCCAGCATCTCAAAAAACGTGTGGTGGCGCGCGGTGTAGCCGACGTTATCTAGGTCGTTGTGCTTGCCGCCTGCACGGATGCATGTTTGACAGCTCGTGCGGATCGGCGGAGTAGGGCGCGGCACTTCGCCGGTGAAAATGCTCTTAAACGGCACCATACCCGCATTTGTAAAAAGTAGCGTAGCGTCGTTTGGCACTAGCGGCGCGGACGGGATGATCTCATGACCTTTGCTTGCGAAAAAATTTAAATAAGCCTCTCTAATATCCATCGTTTTATTCCTGATTAAAGTTTTAAAATAGGGCTGATTTTAGCATAAATTTAATAAAACTTGTTTGAGACCCGGCATAAAAAGGCGTCGGTAAAATTTAAAAATCGCTCGCATTAGCCGTTTAATTACCATTTTTTACTATAATTGTCACAAAAACATTAAAATTTGGGAAAAAGATTATGAAAAAACGAGTTGCGATAATAGGTTTTGGAAACGACGCCAAACACTACTATAACGAGCTTCGCCGCTCAGAGCACTTTGAGCTTGCGGCGGTTTTTGACGGAGTTAAAAATAGCGAAATTTGCGGACGAATTCCTTTTTACGATAATATAAACGATCTTTTGGAATCGGTACGTATCGACGCTCTCATTGTTACCGACACGCATAAATATCTAAATTTGATACCTAAATGCCTAAATTTTATAAAATTTATCATGCTTGATCCTTGGCTTTGCAAATCAGGCGAGATAAGGGAGCTAAAATACTGCTTTAAATCCCAAAATATCGGCGCTTATATGGCTTTTATAGATAGATTTAATCCCGTTATCGCCTCGATAAAAAAAGAGCTTGCCAAAGAAAAAGAAATTTTCTCGATAAATATCGCTCGCGGGTTTAGCAGGGGCGTAAATTTGCAGCTTGAAATTTTACAAAACATCGATGTTGCAAGATATATAACCGGTAGCGAGATAATCTTTAGCAATAAAATTTCAATCCAAAACGACGATAAAAGAAGCGAAACCGACTCGCTTTTTCAGCTTAAATTTAAAAACCAGACTCTAGCTAGTATCCATAACTCAAAGCGCTTTAAAGCGGAGCGATTTACGATCGAATTTGCCGCGAGCGGTGGAGTTTATTTCGGCGATATGTTGGGTCTTAAGCTAAACAAATACACGCTCGACGGGCAGCAAAATTTGAAAGTTTACAGTGATGTTTCGCCGGTTAAAGCGCTACTAAACGAGTTTTATCAGGCCTGCTGTGGCGCAAAAAGCGATCTAAGCACGCTTGAAGACGCCCTAAAGGCTCAGGAGATTTGCGAATGAGACTAATTTTACTACTAAACATGGGCGGACCGAACGATCTTAGCGAGGTTGGAGTTTTTTTAAAAAATATGTTTAACGACCCGTATATCTTGGGGATAAAAAGCCCGATTTTACGTAAATTCGTGGCGTTTATGATAACTAGCTCGCGCCTAAAAGCCGCGCAAAATAACTACCGTCAAATCGGCGGCAAATCGCCTATCTGCGAGCTTACGGCGAGACTATGCGGTAAAATTTCGCATTTTTTAGACGATGATACGGCAGTAGCTTTTGCTATGAACTACACACCACCTTTTACGAAGGATGTTTTGGCTGAGTTTACGGGGGCTTCGGAGATCGTCGTTTTTCCTCTCTATCCGCACCATTCGTTTACGACCGTAACGTCTAGTATAAGCGACTTTGAAAAGGCGCGAGCCGAGCTAAATTTAAAGGCGAAAGTAAAAATCGTTGAGCCGTTTTTTGAGGATGAGAGATATAATGAGGTCGTCGCGGATGACATCGAAAAAGCTGCGAGTAATCTAAACTCAGGCGAGATAACGCTGGTATTTTCAGCCCACTCTTTGCCGCAAAAGATGATCGACGCGGGCGATATCTACGAGGAGCACGTTAAGCGGCACGTTCAAATTTTAACCGAAATTTTAGAAAAGCGCGGAGTAAAATTTAAGGAAATTTTGCTCGCATACCAGTCAAAGCTAGGCCCCGTAAAGTGGCTAGAACCCTCGCTAAATCAAGCGCTAGCCGAGATAAAAGACAAAAAAGCGCTCGTTTATCCGATTTCTTTTTGTATCGATAACTCTGAAACCGTTTTTGAGCTATCAAAGGAATTTCGTCATATCGCAGACGAGCTAAAATTTGATTTTTACGACGTCGTAGGCTGTCCAAACGATAGTGAAAAATTTGCTAAATTTATAGCAGATAGAGCTAAGGAATAAAATTTGCTTGCGATAACGTATCTTTTATAAAGGATGCGAAATGACGATCGAAGAGCAAAAATTTATCCAAAAGATTTTGGCCGAGCTTGCGCAAAAAGCCATAGAAAAGACTGCAAAGGCGATAAAAGGCGCCGACTTTGAAAAAGAGCTCAAAAAAGCCGTTGAGCCGATAAAAACCGCCAAAGAGCCTGATGTGGAAGGTTTTAAAAAGACTCTTACGCAGCTTGGTGCAGCAGGATTTTTATCGCAGATGAACGAACAAAAAATCCAGGAAAAGCTAAGTATCAAAAAAGAGGAGCTGATGGAGGCTCTAGGGCTAAATACCGATATGAAAAAAAGCCTAAGAGATGAGCTTGAAACCGTACTGGACGATCTTTTGACCAAATACGAAAAGGAGCTACGAGCTAGTTTGCAAAGCAACTCCTTGCTAGAAAAACAGCAATCTTTGCAAAATAAAAATCCGTCGATGTTAAGTACGGTTTTGGGCATCGTGTAAAATTAACGAAGTTTTAAGTCGCGGCGAGTCGGCGTAAAATTTGAATTTAATTAAGAATCAAAGCCTTAAAAGCTCGCCGAGATTTAAAAAATTAAGCATGTTTGTTGATGGTCTATTTTTTTATTAACAGTAAAAAGTAAATTTTAGAGAATTTTACAAACGAGCCTCAAAAAATCAAACATCTAAAGTTGTTTTATTCCTAATCACCAAATTTAAAAACAGCTTCTTAAATTTAATCTTGTCTTTAAAAACGGTCTATTGATGTTATGCAATTTTGCTTATTATCAAAATTTAAGCAATTTACTATGAAGCCGGCAACAAGAATGATTGAATTTAGATTGGTATCTTTGTAAATTTAAAAAGTGAGGAGGCGAGAATTTATCTCGCCTAAATTTGATTAATAAAGTCCGAATTTACCGTCAGAGCGTTTGTAGATCACGCGCATTTTGGCATCCATATCGTTAAATACGTAAAACTGCGCATCGCTATCTTTTAGCTTTTGCATAGCCTCTTCGATTTCTAGGGGCTTATATAGCTCAAGCTCCATAGGGATTATCTCATCTACCTCGCCGTCGTTTATATGTTCGTCGGCAATCGCAGCTCTAACTGCTTTGCCGTCGTCTTTATTTTTGACGGTTGTGTTTTTGTCGTGCTCGCGGCGAAGCACCTTTGATGCGCGCTCAAGCGCAAGATCGACCGCGGCGTATAGATCTTTATCTTTGTGGCGGATTACGATCGTGTCTTTTTTTGCTAAATTTAGCGAAAACTCTACGCTAAAACCTTTTTTCCCGTTTTTTTCGTCTGCTGAAACTACGCAACGACCCGAAATTATATCCAATCCGTATTTGTTAAGCGCATCAAATGCGTTTTCTATGTGTTGTTTGATTGAGTCTGTTAGGTCAAATTGTTTACCTACAATACTTAGATTCATCATCTCTCCTTTTATATTAAAGTGCCAACATTATAGCATATTAAAGTATTATTTTAGAGTTTTTGAATCGTTCGTCTAGTATATCTTACTGGAAAGACGTTTGGTTTTGTTGAGGTTACCGTAACGTCTAGTATTACCGTTCCTATAGATGCAGATGTGGTGACCGGAATTACTGCTGTGCCTCTACCGGCAGTACCGTCGCAAACACCTATAGTTCCAAATACTTTGTTGACGGTTACGGTCACGTTAAATAAAGACGTTGTTGCGTTATTGGTCGGGAAAAGCGTTTGCATTATATTAGCATTTGAGTCTAATGATGCGCAGTTTGCTACTTGTGTGAAATTTGTGTTTATGAGATTAAAAATAGCTATCTCGGTAGCACCCTGAGCTAAAAGCTCGGCTTGTTCTCGCAAGAATACGTCCGATGTTTGTTTTGCGGTAGTTGCCGAAGTATTTATCGAAAACATAGCCAGGGTAGCCACTAAAACTACAAATATGATTGCTGTTATTAAACTAAAACCTTTTCTCATTAGTACACCGCCTTTGATTTGCATATAGTTATCTCCGATTTTTCTGCTTTTACACAAAGTTTAAGTGCTATTACACCATTTTTTTCAGTAAAAACAAATCTAGTCACACGCTTAGCTAGTGTCGCACTTTCGGCTGTGATGTCTTTAGGTGGGAAGCCTCCAAAATTTTTAAAGCTTTCATTTAGCCATGGTCTATAATTGTAGTAAATTTTAAGATCAAAAACACCATCTTTTTCATCTTGGGTGCTTTGATTGCCTGGTGCTATTGCTATGGCTGTATATGCGGCAATAGTGGCTTTTTTGGAGATAGAATATTTTAAAATAGACAAGGATTCTTCGATTAAAAATATTTCTCTCATCCAC
>NZ_CALINL010000150.1 GCF_938045225.1 uncultured Campylobacter sp. | reverse complement strand
TCGTGAGTAAAAAGGCACTTGGCGAAGAGGCCTTTATGTGGAGTTCGGACGCTAAAACCTACGAAATCTCGCCCGCGCAAAAAGATAGCCACGGCACCTCGATCACGCTTTATTTAAAAGATGACGAGTTTGCCGAGTCCTACCGCATAGAAAACATCGTCAAAAAATACTCCAACCACATCCCGTATCCGATATTTGCGGATAAAGAAGAGTACGTAGCGCCTAAAGATGGCGAAAAAGAGGGCTCGTACGAGATCAAAAACGTGCAGATAAATAAGGCTTCCGCACTTTGGAAAATGAGTAAAAGCGCGCTAAAAGAGGCTGACTATAACGACTTTTATAAACAAACCTCGCATGATAGCGAAGATCCGCTACTGTGCGTTCACACGAAAGCCGAGGGCAAGATCGAGTACACTACCCTATTTTTCGTGCCGGCTAGCGAGCCCTTTGATCTATTTCGCGTGGACTATCAAAGCGGCGTGAAACTCTACGTCAAAAGCGTATTTATCAGTGACGACGCCAAAGAGATGCTGCCGCCTTATCTTAGATTTGTCCGCGGTATCATTGACGTTGAGGATTTGCCGCTAAACGTCAGCCGCGAAATCCTGCAAGAAAACAGCATAATGCGCAGCGTCAAGGAGCAAAGTGTTAAGAAAATCCTGGGCGAACTAGCCAAGCTAAAAGAAAAAGATAGAGAAAAATATATCAAATTTTATAAAATATTCGGCAAGGTGATCAAAGAGGGGCTTTACGGATTTAGCAGCGAAAAGGAGCAAATTTTAGACCTTTGCCTCTTTAAATCAAGCAAGCGCGAGGGACTAGTCAGCCTAAAAGAGTACGAAGACGCGATGAAAGACGGTCAAAAATCAATCTACTACATCAGCGGAAATAACGAAACGATGCTAAGAAATTCGCCGCTTTTAGAGAGCTTTAAGGCTGAAGGGATAGAAGTGCTCATCATGGACGAGGAGATAGACTCTATCGTCATGCCGATGGTGCAAGACTACGACAAAACACCGATAAAAGCGGTAAATCATACCGATATCGACACCGAGATCAAACCGGAAAAAGACGAAGCCGACGAGGGTAAATTTGCCACGCTGCTAACCAAGATGAAAGAGATCCTAAAAGACGAGGTCAAGGACGTGAAACTAAGCTCACGCCTAAGCGAAAGCGCCGCCGTCATCGTCTATGATAAAAACGATCCTGACTACGCTACGCAGATGATGCTAAAGCAGATGGGGCATAGTGCGGGTAAAATCTTGCCGATACTGGAGATAAATCCAAAGCACGAACTCTTTGAAAAACTATCTCAAAACGAGGCGATGATCTATGACGCGGCGGAGCTGCTTTTGGATATGGCTAAGCTAAACGAAGGCGTCGCTATCGACGATCCGTCGGCATTTAGTAAAAAGCTAACTAAAATCCTACTCAAAGCGATCTAAATTTAAGCCTTTTTGAGGCTTAAATTTTTAGCTCGGCGACGGAGTTAAATTTGTCGCCGAGTTTTTTTAAAATCTCACTCAAATCTACATAGTAAAATCCGCTCGCCCTTGCTCTTAAATTTACGGCGTCAAATTTTGATTTAATAGGCGTTTGCTATCTGGATTGAAAAAATGAGTAAGCTACATTTGCGTAATATTTGGTTATAATTACCGAAAAATTTAAGGTATGAAGTGAACGAGAATAAAGAGTATTTCGTAAAAGAAGAAGATTTTATCGTATCAAAAACCGATCTGAAGGGCAAGATAACCTACTGCAATCAGCCGTTTTTAAAGATCGTCGGCGCGACGCAAGAGCAACTTTTGCATAAACCGCACAACATCATCAGACATCCCGATATGCCGCGCGTCGTGTTTAAACTACTATGGGATCGTATCAAGGCAAAGCAGGAGATATTTGCATTCGTTAAAAACAAGAGCTTTGACGGCGGCTTTTACTGGGTATTTGCAAACGTCACGGCTTCGCTAGGCGCTAACGGCGAGATCATCGGCTACTACTCCGTTCGCCGCAAGCCAAATCCAGAAGGCGTCAAATTTATTGAGGGCATATATAGGCAGCTGCTTGAGGCAGAAAAAAGCGGCGGCATGGAGGCCTCAAGCAAGTTACTGGGGCAAATTTTAGCCAGCGCCGGCGTCAGCTACGACGAGCTAGTGCATAAAATTCAACGAGGGCAGATATAAGATCTCGTCTTTGGCGGTATAAATACCCAAAAACAAGCCTAACGAACTTGAAAAAATGAATATCAAGCCGCAAGAAGCGATCATGAGCGCAACGCAGTTTAGCACTCTAGCAAGCGCGGTCAAAGAGCGAGGAATAAAGGCTAGCGGATATTTTTCGGCTGTTTTTGACAACGAGGATTACTACGCCAACGTCAGCGCCTATCTCTCGCAGATCTTGCTAGAGATATCGCTAAAAAGCGAGAAAAACGGCATAAGCACGGCGGCAAATCAAAAACTCCAAGTCGCTGCGAAAAATATCAAGGATATAACCAAACTCCTGCAAGCTCAAAGCGCCATCATGCAAAAATACAAAAGACGAAGCTTCTTTGATAAAGACGCGGCTCGTCTGCGCGCCGTAAAGACGCAACTAGCCGAGCTGCTCAAAGCGCAATCAAGACTAGATAAACTACTAAAAATGCAGGCTAGTATCATCTCAAACGTGATTTTGGGCGAGTTTAAGATGGCGTATAAATTTTTACTTTATTCGGTTTTTGTGGCAAAAAGCAGAGGCGATCAGCTACTTTTAGCCGAGATAATCAGCGTTTGTGATAAGATCGCCGCGATGATAAAACCGGTTTTTAGCGGCCAAAGCCTGCAAACCGGCGAGCTCGTGTATCACTATCTAGTTTACGAGTTGCGAGAATAAAGACGATTTTATAAACTAATTTTAAAATTTACAAAGTACAAAGATATTTAAAATTAACGCTCTGCCGTAAATTTAAATATCTTTTAAAATTTCATCCACGATTTTTCGTGCGCCGCCGTTATCTATCTGCTTGGAAAGCTTGCTTGAAATTTGCGCTATATCCATCTCATTTATCAAATTTAGCATCTCATCCGCATCGATCTCGCCGCCTTTTTGAAAGCAAAATTTGGCCAAATTTTGATCCACGAGAAATTTCGCGTTAAAGACCTGATGGTTGTTTGCGGCGTAAGGATAAGGCACGAATACGCTAGGCAGCGCATTTGCCGTGAGCTCCCATAGCGTGCCCGCTCCTGCGCGGCTTATCGCTAGATCGGCGCGGCTTATCTTAAGCTCTATTTTGGAATCAAAGTCAAAAAGATCGAGCTCATCGCTGCCAAGACCCAGCTTTTTATACTCCTCTTGCAAGCTTTCAAGCGCGTTTTTGCCGCATTGATGGATTATTTTTATGCTTTTTTCTTTAAAAACGGGAGCCAGCTTTAAGGCTAACGAATTTATCGCCGCCGCACCTTGCGAACCGCCTAAAAATATCACTGTTTTTAGCTCGCTGCGAAGCCTAGCTGCGCTAAAAAATCTCTCCGCGACGGGATAGCTAAAAACGGGCTTAAAATACGAGCTAAAAAAGCCCTTCGCAAGCGGTTTTAGGAGTTTGTTTAGATTGCCGATCACGGCGTTTTGCTCATGGATAAAAAGCGGCGTGCGTGAGATGATCGCCGCAAATGCCGCAGGCGCCGCGCTGTATCCGCCTACGCTAACGACGGCTTTAACAGCATGAGTCTTAAAAATTTTGCGGCATTTAAAGGCTAAATTTAGGATATTAAAAAGCGAAAAAAGCTTGCCTAGCCCTTTTTTATTTACTACGCCGCTGCTAGGCAGGAAAAATTTCTCGCTAAATGCAGCGTCGTTTTCAAACCACATTTTATCCTGTCCGCTGCTAGATCCTACAAATATCGTCCTACATCCGCGCGAAACTAGCTCCTCGTTTAGAGCTTTTGCGACGGCTAGATGTCCGCCCGTACCGCCGCCGCAGATAACGATAGTGCCGCTTTCGGTTTTATCTCGGGCTTCGCCGCTAGTTAAATTTGACGGCGAAATTTCAGCTGAATTTTGTTCTTTGTCTTTTAAATTTTCAGACGTCAAATTTTACTCCTTGCCTTTTAAGTTTGAAGTGCTTAAATTTGCCTTACCATGCCGCAAGTCAAATTTAAGCTCAATCTTTTACTTTTTTACTCACCATCAGCACCATGCCGACCCCTATGCAAAGCGCTAGGATCGAGCTGCCGCCGTAGCTTAGAAACGGTACGGCGATGCCCTTGATAGGCGTGATCGAGGTGATGCCGTATGAGTTCATGATAAACGAAAACGAGATGAGAAGCCCGACGCCGAGCGTAAAGAGGTGGTAGACCTTGTTTTCGCTCCTTGACGAGACGCGAAAGATGCGGAAAAGCAAAATTAAAAGAAGCGACGTGATGATAAGTATCCCCAGTACCCCGACTTCTTCGGCGATACCGGCAAGTACGAAGTCCGTGTGCACTTCGCTCAAAAATCCGAGCTTAAACACGCCGGCTCCCAGCCCCTCGCCGAAAAATCCGCCGTGCTTTATGGCATTTAGCGAATGCGAGATCTGATAAGGCTCCGGCACGCCCTCGACGCGAAACATATTTGCCATATTTTCGGGCATAAGCGAAAGGACCATATTTTGCACCGTGCCCCACCATGATTTTATACGTAAAATTCGGTGTTCCGACGTAAAAATAGCCACGATAGCAAGTACCGAAGCGCCCGCCATGCCGATGACGAAAAGCCGCTTGCTAGTACCGGCAAAAAGCATCATAACGATAAGCGTAAGCGCCAAAACGACGACTTGGCCGAGGTCGTTTTGAAGGATGGCGATGAGATAAACGGCTATCAAAAACAAAAACATATAAGGCAAAATGAGCTTAAATTCCTGCTTTAGGCTCTTTTTACTGCCGTCGATCTTGCGCGCGAAACTCCATGCCAAAAAGTAAACGAAACCGATCTTAAAAAACTCGACAGGCGCTAGAGAAAAGCCCGGCAAACGTATCCAGCGCTTAGCTCCTCCCGCATCGGTAACCAGCGAGCTAGGTAGCGCGTGCATAGCTCCCATCGCGATAGCGCAAAATCCAAACAGACAAAAGCCGATCCAAACCATCGACTTATCGGGATCTAGGCGAGAGATGCCCCACATCAAAAATATCCCGATCGCCCCC
This sequence comes from uncultured Campylobacter sp., assembly GCF_938045225.1. Lineage (GTDB taxonomy): Bacteria > Campylobacterota > Campylobacteria > Campylobacterales > Campylobacteraceae > Campylobacter_A. The sequence goes on along the minus strand of NZ_CALINL010000150.1, from coordinate 79 downwards.
ACGACAAGCTGTCTGATGAAAAAATGGTAAGGTTCGTAGTTAAAGAAAAGCACGGTAAAAACGGGCAAGGAGAGCGAAA
>NZ_CALINL010000149.1 GCF_938045225.1 uncultured Campylobacter sp. | reverse complement strand
TAAAGCAGCGGCAGCGGCCGCTATGGCATTAGCGTTTAGCGGTTGCACGGCCATCACAGGCGAGATGGGCGGCGAGAGAGCGTGGCGTACGTATATGGAAAACGACACTAGCATACGGCAGATCGGGTTTATAACCGAGACTACGGTCTACGAGATGAGCGGCGGCAAAAAAGAGGAAAAATTCGGCGACTATATGGGTAGGGCCGAGGTGAAATCGCCGGGCGAGAGCGACTCGGCGAGCCAAAATCTAGGCTGGGTTTACTCAAGCGGCGATGGCGTAAAAACTCTGATAGTGATTGATCTAGATAGTGGTAAAAATGTAGATTTGAGCAATAAAGACGAGATAAAAAAGCTGCAAAACTCAAAGAAATTTAAGTTTTACGAATTTGGCGGCGGGATACTTGAGAGCGTGGTTTATAGTGCGCAAAAATCTCCCGTTTGTAAGGCGTTTTTTAGCGGCGAACCTATAAACGCTAGAAGCGTGACGAACTACTACGTGGGCGCGTCTGATGAGTTTTTCGCTACCGTGATCGACGCGAAGATAGTCGGAAACAAAGGCTTTGAGATAAAAAATTTAGACTTTAAATTTAACCTGCCTAGCAGCAAGCTGGCCGAGGCTAAAGAGCAGGCGACCTCTGAGAAATTTAGACAAGACGTCATCGAACAAGACGTCAAAAAGCAAGGACGCATCCTGCTAAACATACTTTGCTACTATAGTATGCCGAGCAAGTAGGCATTTGCGGCGGGTAATCGCTCATCGATTTTACATAGCGTCGAAATGACGATAAAAGGAAAACATGAATCCGTTTAAAATTTTGATTTTTGCGGTTGTCGTAAATTCTGTTTTTGCCGACGACGCGTCAGAGGATGTAAATTTGACCGCAGATGCCGCTCGCAACCAAAAAGAAGTAAAAATGCTAGAGGCGTTTTGCGGATCGATTTTGCCCTTTAGCATGGCTTTATGCATGCAACTAGCGGACAAGCGTTTGGACGAAAGCAGCGCATTTTACGACAGACAAAAGGGACTAGCGGCGTTGCAAAAAATCTGCGACTCAAAGCTTGCCTGCACGAAGCTAGCGTGCGAGTCCGGCGAGATCCGCGAATGCCTAAATGCCGCTAAATACTATCAGGTCTTGCTTGTCGGCGGCGTGGCGGCGTCGTCGCTTTTTCAAAAAACTGCGACGAGCGCGGCGGGACTGATTGCTTGTATGCTAAGTTTTTTGATAGGGCTCGGGACGGGATGACTGACGAGTATGTGCAAAAGATGAAAAAGTATCTCAAAAAGGCGTGCGATGCGGGCGAAAAAGAGGGCTGCAAGTAGTCTGAAAAACTGCGCGAGCTTTGAATTGTGAAATAAAATTTAATGCAAAATGCGGTTTTTGCTTAAAATTTGAGCCGCTTGCCGAGACCAGCACCCCAAAAATTCTAATTTTTATTTGGCTAAATTTAGAACCGAATTTATTCTTAATTAAAGGTTGGGCGCTTTTAAATCGTTTAGTTTTGTAGCGCAGCACAAATATTGTAAAAAGGCGGTAGTATAAATTTGTGCGCGGCGTAAAATTTGCCTCGTTTTCGTCCTTTTGGTTTATCAAGTTTTTATGCGAATTTAAGTAAAATCAACCAAAATTTTTTAAAGGCTAAAAATGGACAAAGCTACCGTAAAAGCGCACAAAATCAGCGATCAAGAGTATGAGGAGATCCTAAAGATCTTAGGCAGAGAGCCAAATTTGCTCGAGCTTGGGATATTTTCCGCGATGTGGAGCGAGCACTGCAGCTACAAGTCGAGTAAAAAGTACCTAAACGGCTTCCCGACTAAAGCCACGTGGGTGATCCAGGGTCCGGGCGAGAACGCTGGCGTCATCGACGTCGGAGGTGGCGTCGCGGCGGTGTTTAAGATGGAGAGTCACAATCACCCGAGCTTCATCGAGCCTTTTCAGGGCGCGGCGACTGGCGTGGGCGGGATACTGCGCGACGTATTTACGATGGGCGCGAGGGTTGTGGCGAATATGAACTCGCTGCGATTCGGCGAGGTGAGGGGCGAGAGCGAAAACGCGAAAAAACAGCGCTACCTACTAAAAGGCGCGGTCGCGGGTATCGCTCACTACGGCAACTGCATGGGCATCCCTACTATCGGCGGCGAGACGACGTTTGATCCTAGTTTTAACGGCAACATCCTAGTAAACGCATTTGCGCTCGGGCTTTGTAAGAGCGACGAGATATTTTACGGCAGGGCCGAAGGCATTGGCAATCCCGTGATCTACGTCGGCTCAAAGACTGGCCGCGACGGGCTCGGCGGAGCCGTGATGGCGAGCGATAGCTTTAACGACGCGAACAAATCCCTGCGTCCGACCGTGCAGGTGGGCGATCCTTTTGCCGAAAAGCTGCTGATGGAGGCGTGCTTGGAGCTATTTAAAACCGACTACGTCGTAGGTATACAGGATATGGGCGCGGCGGGACTAACATCTAGTAGCTTTGAGATGGCGGGGCGTAGCGGCAGCGGTATGAAGATGTATCTAGACCGCGTGCCTATGCGCGAAACCGGCATGACGCCGTACGAACTAATGCTGAGCGAATCTCAGGAGCGTATGCTCATCTGCGCCAAAAAGGGCTGCGAGCAAAAGATACTAGAGATATTTAAAAAATGGGATCTAGACGCCGAAATCATCGGCGAGGTAACAAGTAGCGGCGTGATGGAGCTTTATTGGCACGGCGAGCTAGCGGGCGAGATACCGATAGCACCGCTTAGCGAAGCCTCTCCGGTGCTTGACCGACCGACTGCGCGCCCAAAATACCTAGACGAGATCAAAAATTTGCAAATCCCGGACAGTGCGGATAATAAAACCGCGTTTTGGAAGTTGCTTGGCGAGCCAGAGGTGCTAAACAAGTCGCTGATCTACGATCAATACGACGCAAATATCCAAACAAACACGATCAAGCAGCCAGGACTCCTCGGAGCTGCGGTTATCCGCGTTAAAGAAACGGGCAGGGCGATCGCGATGGCGGCGCAGTGCGACCCGAGGGCGAATTTCGTTGATCCTAAAATCGGCGCGGCTAGAGCGGTCGCGGCGGCCGGACGAAAGGTCGCGATGAGCGGAGCGACGCCTCTAGCCATCACCGACTGCCTAAACTACGGCAATCCGCAAAATCCAGAGGTCATGTGGCAGTTCGCGCAGGGCTGCGAGGGTATCAAAGAGGCTTGCCGCGAGCTAAATACGCCAGTTGTGAGCGGCAACGTGAGCCTTTATAACGACACTGAGGGCGTGAGCGTCTATCCGACGCCAGCGATCGTGACGGTGGGCATGAACGAGGACGCAAACGCGAGCCTTCCGAGCGTCTTTACTCGCACCGGTACGGCGATATACGTGCTTGGCGAGACGAAGGGCGAATTTGCCGCGTCGCTTTACGCTAAGGCGCTATTTGACGCAGTGGGCGGCGAGCTGTGCGCAGTGGACTATAAAAAAGAGCGCGCGCTATGGGATCTGGTCATCGAGGCAAATAAATCGGGCGCGCTAGAGTTTGCAAACAGCGTAGGCGTAGGCGGCGTAGCCATAACGCTAGCTAAGATGGCATGCCTAAGCGGGCTTGGCGCGGAGTGTAAATTTGACGTTAAAAAGCCAAATTTTATCTTTGACGAGAGCTTTTCGCGCGCGATCGTCGGCGTAAAAGACGAGGCTAAATTTGAATCTCTAGCCGCTAAACACGGCGTCAAATTTGAAAAAATCGGTAGCGTGGGCGGAGATAAATTTAAACTAAACGATATCGAGGAAAAGCTAAGCGACGTGAGCGAGGTTTATTTTAATAAATTTGCCGCAATCATCCGCCAAGAGGACTAAAATTTGACGCCCAATTTTGGCGCGGGAGGTTTAGCCGGACTAAATTTGAGCGGCGCAAATTTGACGCGCTTGCTAAATTTAGCTTGCCTCGGCGATATTTATCCGCGCGCTTTGGCGTCAAATTTGATCAAATTTAAGCAGCTCGCGATGATGATCTGATATCTTGCCGAGCTTGCAGGCGACCGTAAAAGTAAAATTTAACACGAATTTGAAAGGAAAGTAGATGTCTTGGAAAGACTTTTTAAACAACAAAGAAGAAGAACAGCCGCAAAAGGAGGGCAGGGGAATGGATCAAAAAAGCGTAGCTAAGCCGCCGGTGCTATTTAGCGAGACTCAGCAGGTATTAAAGGCGGTCGAGGCCAAACTGGGCGGCACGCTAATCACCTACTACAACTCAAACGCGGGCAGCGTCTGCGGCAACGACGCGAGCGCGATGTATGAAATTTTAAAGGGTAAAAAGATAGAAAACGCGTTTTTGTTCATCAAAAGCGACGGCGGCAGCGGTATAGCAGCGCTTCGTATCATCAGTACTCTGCGAAACTACTGCAAAAACATCACCGCTCTCATCCCGGCTAACTGTGCGTCGGCCGCGACTATGATGGCGCTAGGCGCAAACGAGATCGTGATGGGCCCACTTGCCTATCTAACGCCAGTTGATACATCGCTCAAGCATGAACTTAGCCCTACAAACAAGGGCAACGAGCTTGTTAGCGTCTCGATGGACGAGCTTAGCCGTGTAGTCAAGCTTTGGAAAGAGCAGGACAAAGATAGACCAAGTGACACAAACCCATATAACTCGCTATATGAGTATATCCATCCGCTAGTTTTTGGTGCGGTTGATCGTGCTAGCTCGCTCTCACTTAAAATTTGCTCTGAACTACTTAGATATCACATAGATGATGATAAAAAGATCGTTGAAATTTCTGAGAGACTAAACGCAGACTACCCAGCGCACGAGTATCCGATACTCTTTCGTGAGGCGCAGGAGATCGGTCTGCATGTCAAAAAGATGGACGATGATCTAAACGAGATGCTTCAGGAGCTAACGCTACTTTGCTCAGAGATGGGGCAGCGAGCATTTACAGATT
>NZ_CALINL010000148.1 GCF_938045225.1 uncultured Campylobacter sp. | reverse complement strand
AAAATGTTATACCGGAGAAAAACGACAAATTTCCTATCCTGAACTATGAACAATGAACGCTTTAATTCCTATCGCATTATGTGGGTATTAGTCCTTTATGATCTACCAACGGAAACAAAAAAGATGCGTAAAGATGCACAAGATTTCCGAGAAGCACTTGTAAAAGATGGCTTTGATTTGTTCCAATTTTCAATGTACATTCGTCATTGCCCCAGTCGAGAAAATGCTGAGGTACATATCAACCGTGTCAAGCGATGGTTACCTCCCTATGGAAAAGTAGCTATACTGACTATAACTGACAAGCAATTTGAAGGAATAGAAATCTTCTATTGTCAGGCGAAAAAAGCTCCTCCAAAGGAGTGCATTCAACTCTCTCTTTTTTAAATTTTAGATGCCTTGTAAAAGGCTATACTTTTCTTTCAAAATTACCACGAGGTAGATGCAATGTTAAATAGCTTATACTCAGGAAATCGTCTTAGGGTTGATTTTTCAAATGTTGCCAAAGAGATCGATGTTCCTAACCTGCTACAATTACAAAAAAAGAGTTTTGACCAGTTTTTAAACGTAGATAAAAATCAAGGCGAAAGCGGTATAGAAAAAGTTTTCAAATCAATATTTCCTATACATGATCCGCAAAACCGCTTAAGCTTAGAATACGTAAGCTCTGAAATCGGAAAACCAAAATATACGATCAGAGAGTGTATGGAGCGCGGGCTTACTTATTCTGTAAATTTAAAAATGAAAATAAGGCTGATCGTTCACGAAAGAGATGAAAAAACAGGCGAGAAGATCGGCATAAAAGATATAAAAGAGCAAGAAATTTTCGTTCGCGAAATTCCTTTGATGACGGATAGAATTTCATTTATTATTAACGGCGTCGAGCGCGTCGTGGTTAATCAGCTTCACAGAAGTCCCGGCGTTATCTTTAAAGAAGAAGAAAGTCCTACGGTCGTAAATAAGCTTATTTATACGGCTCAAATTATTCCTGACCGTGGTAGCTGGCTGTATTTTGAGTACGATACCAAAGATGTACTTTACGTTCGTATTAACAAACGCAGAAAAGTGCCTGTAACTATACTTTTTAGGGCGCTTGGATACAAAAAACAAGATATTATTAAATTATTTTATCCAATACAAACGTTAACCATAAAAGACAACAAATTTTTGATGCCGTTTAATCCGGATGATTACCAGGGCAGGGTCGAATACGACATAAAAGACGAAGAAGGCAATGTTTTGCATGAGGCAGGCAAAAGACTTACAAAGAAAAAGGCTGATAAGATTATTGCTGACGGAGTGAAATTTGTTGAGTACCCGACTGAAATTTTGGTAAATAGATTTTTAGCTCACCCTGTTGTCGACAAAAATAGTGGTGAGGTGCTTTATGATACTCTTGTACAACTCGATGAAAATAAACTTGCTAAAATTTTAGCTGATCAAGAAAGTATTGAAATTGCAAACGACTTGGCTACTGGCGTGGACGACGCTATTATAAATTCTTTTATCGCCGATAACGAGACGCTAAAACTACTACGCCAAACCGAAAACATCGATGACGAAAACGATCTTGCAGCAATAAGAATTTATAAAGTTATGCGCCCAGGCGAACCGGTCGTTAAAGACGCTGCTCGTGCTTTCGTAAATGATTTGTTCTTTAATCCTGAAAGATATGATTTAACTGGCGTCGGCCGTATGAAAATGAACCACAAGCTAGCGCTTGAGGTGCCTGAATACGTAACGGTTTTGACTAATGAGGACATTATAAAAACGGCAAAATATTTGATAAAGGTCAAAAACGGACAAGGTCATATTGACGACCGCGATCACCTAGGCAACCGTCGTATCCGCTCTATCGGTGAGCTTTTGGCAAATGAGCTTCACCTGGGATTCGTAAAAATGCAAAAGGCTATCAGAGATAAATTTACGACGCTAGGCAATACTGAGGAGATTATGCCTTACGATTTGGTTAATCCAAAAATGATAACCACGACGATAATGGAATTTTTCACCGGCGGTCAGTTGAGCCAGTTTATGGATCAAACTAACCCGCTTAGCGAAGTTACGCATAAGCGCAGACTTTCGGCGCTGGGCGAGGGCGGTCTGGTAAAAGATAGGGCAGGCTTTGAGGTGCGCGACGTTCACCCGACTCACTACGGCAGAATTTGCCCGGTTGAGACTCCTGAAGGTCAAAACATCGGTCTTATTAACACGCTTTCTACTTACGCAAAGGTAAATAACCTCGGTTTCGTCGAAGCTCCGTATAAAAAAGTCGTAGACGGCAAGGTAACCGACGAGATTGTATATTTAACGGCGACTCAAGAGGAAAATTTAGTTATCGCTCCGGCATCTACCGCGCTTGATGAAGGCGGATATATAGTAGAGGATTTGATTGAAGCTAGGCAAGATGGCGAGATGATACTGGCCAAACGCGAGGACGTTAAGCTAATCGACCTTTGCTCCGGTATGATAGCCGGCGTTGCGGCATCTCTTATTCCGTTTTTGGAACACGACGACGCAAACCGCGCTCTAATGGGATCAAACATGCAACGCCAAGCAGTGCCGTTACTTCGTTCGTCCGCTCCTATCGTAGGTACTGGCATGGAGAGTACCGTGGCTCGCGACGCATGGGAAGCTATCAAGGCTAGACGCGCTGGCATAGTTGAAAAGGTGGACAATAAGAATATCTTTATCCTTGGCGAAGACGAGGCGG
>NZ_CALINL010000147.1 GCF_938045225.1 uncultured Campylobacter sp. | reverse complement strand
AAATAGAAATAGATCGTAAGTTTGCTTTTTCCGGTATGTTTGGCTACGTAGTCCGCAAGCGCACTTTCGCTGGCTGCGCATTCAAGAGCCTTGTAGTACCAATCGGCCACCTCGTCAAAGTGCGGGCAAAGGTAGTTTTGTTTGACAAAGAGGGCATGCTCCAAAATCAAAAAGCGATCGTGACGGTCGTTTTTGCGGTCTAGGTAGCTCAAATTTTGCAGATTTTTCTTGCATGTTTGCAAGATAGAAGCGTGATCTATGCGCACGTAATCCCTCGTCGCAGTCATAACTCAGTCCTCTTTGGGCGCGAACAGCCCAGCTGCAGCCAAAGCCAAAATAGCCCCTCCGGTGAAGGAGCAAACCGCGATAGCGAGAATGCTTAACGTAAGTTGCTCGGTCATACTCTATCCTTTTTGTTAAAAATTTCGCCTTCGCCGAATAACAACCACTTGATCGAAAAGCCATATTGATCCGCAAGCAATATTATCCATGATAAAGGTGGTCTGTTTTCTTTGATAACGCTCCAGTAGGCAACCCTGGTGATGTTAAGCACTTGCTCGGCAAAGGCGGCTTTGCCGTAGTCAAGCAGCCTTCTGGCTGTGTCTATACGTTGCGTAACGGCTACGATATCGCACGCCGTGTTTTGTTTTTTATCCATTTAAAAACCCTTTTTACGCTATAATGTTAAAGCATTTTAACGTTTTGGTTAAATATTTGCAGGAATTATACCTGCAAATTATTTTTTTGTCAAGGTAATTATAGGTAAAAATCCTTAAAAAGGAGATAAGAATGAGTCAAGTAGACGAAATTTTGGCTCGCCTGAGATTTTGTCTCGGGGCGAAAAATGATACGGAATTAGCTGAAATTTTAGAGATTCCGTACAAAACTTTAGATGGATGGAAAACAAGAGGGGCCATCCCAGAGAGCAGGATTCAAAATATTGTTAATCTTGGCAATATAAGCCGAGACTGGCTTTTGAACGGAGGCAACACAATCCACGGCGGTAATAACCAAATCGGTAATTCAAATACGCAAAACAACGGTGTGAACGAAATAGACAGAGGCGAGATATGGGCCGAGTTTGTAAAGTTGTTTGACGAATACGGCAGCAATGCAATGCTGAGAAAATTTATCGAGAGACTTGAAGAAGAAAAAGAGAAATTTACTAAAGGGGAGTAGGTATGCTTGGGCAGGATAAATATTGGACTAAGAATATAGGCCTTAGTACAAATGATAGCGAAAATGAAATTAGCGTTTTTGAGGTAAAGGAGCTAATGCTTTTTAGAGAAGATGCAAAAAGCAATGCAGGGTACGGCAACGATAAGATGCTGGCCGCTGAGGAATTTTTGGAATTTTTGGATATCGAATATTATGAAATTTTAGATGCTGATTTTATTTCTAAGCACGATGATGATCCTGTATGGTTATGGGTAAAATTTTCTCAAGAAATTGGCAGAAAAAAGAGGGGCGGTACAAAAATATATAACATACAAATCCACGGCGGAAATAATCAGATAGGCGATAGAAATACGCAACACAATAATGGGGATAAAGCGTGATGGATGAAATTTTGAACACATTTTTTGAAACGATAGGCTCTACCATAAGCAACTGTCTTATTTTTATTCTCGATAAGATATTTGAAATGGCCATATACGTATCAGAGCATCCAACCCCGCATATCATATTTTACAGGGTTGCTGGGGCTATGATGCTTTTTGCGATAACGACTTCTTTGATTTCAATCTATATAAACAGAAGAAGGCGTCGGTTAAGACAAAATAGCCCGCGCGAACTTAGAGACAAAAAAGGGAATACATTTATAATAAACGGTGGCAATAATCAAATCGGCGACAATAATATGCAAAATAATTGGGATAGGCAAAAATAATGAAGGAAATAGTTTTACAAAATTTTTGGTTTATTATTTTTGCTATGGCGATGCTGACACTTGTTTTGATATATATAGTTTTGACGCTTATTGGATATAAGCCTAAAGATGCAATAAAGCCGATGCTTGCTGCCGTATTTTATATTGCTATTTCTGTATTGGTT
>NZ_CALINL010000146.1 GCF_938045225.1 uncultured Campylobacter sp. | reverse complement strand
GTAGAGTACTTTTAGCTCGCCGCTATCCATTTTATCGGGTGCTTGCGTTAGCTTAAAGCCCGGAACCGGATTTAGCTCAAAGTGCCATACTTTGCGCGCTTGCTCCTGTGCGTAAGGGCTATTGACCGCGCCTGCCGGGATTACGTTAGGCAGTGCGCCCATGTCGCATGCGCCCTGGACGTTGTTTTGACCGCGCAGTGGATTTACGCCTGCGCCTTTTTTGCCCAAATTTCCCGTTAAAACGGCTAAATTTGATAGCGAAAATACGTTTGAGGTACCGTCGCTAAACTGCGTTATGCCCATCGTGTAGCAAATCGCCGCCGTGCCGGCTTTGCCGTAGAGTCTGGCGGCTTCTATGATGAGTTCTTTTTTTACGCCCGTTTCGCGCTCGAAACGCTCAGGGGTAAAGTCCTTAACCGCCTCTTTTAGATACTCGAATCCCTCGGAGTATTTTTCTATAAATTCGCTGTCTTGCAAATTTTCGGCGATTATGACATGCATCATCGTATTTAGCGTTTTGATATTCGCTCCGATCGGGATTTGCAAGAAAATATCGGCTTTTTTGGCCATATCGGTGCGCTTTGGATCTACGACGATCATCTTAGCGCCGCGTTGCAAGCCGCGCTGCATCTGCATAGCGATGATCGGGTGGCACTCGCTCGTGTTGGTACCGATGAGTAAAAATACGTCCGTATCGGTCGCAAATTCGACCAAATCGTTCGTCATCGTTCCGTTTCCTAGCGTGCTGGCAAGACCTGCCACTGTAGGAGCGTGTCAAAGACGGGCGCAGTGATCGACGTTGTTGCTGCCCTGGGCGCGGAAAAATTTCTGGAAAACGTAGTTGTCTTCGTTATTTGAACGCGCGGAGCTAAAGCCCATGATCGAGCTTGGGCCGTATTTTTCGACGGTGGATTTAAATTTATCCGCGAGGAAATCATAAACCTCCTCAAAACTCACTTCTTCAAGCTCGCCGTGCTTGTCGTAGACGCCGTTTAGCTTTCTCATCATCGGTCGGCTTAAGCGTTTAGGAGAGTTTACGAACTCCCATCCGAACATTCCTTTTAAGCAAAGCTCGCCGTCGTTTACGTGGTGGTCTTTGCTAGGTTTGGCGTCTACGATTCTACCGTTTTGCACGATAAGATCGATGCCGCAGCCCGTACCGCAATATGGACAGGTAGTCTTTACTATCTCTTCCATTTTCGCTCCTTTCTGGTATTACTGAAATTTATGAGATTATTATACAACGGCAAATATAAATTTAGTTTTAAAATTAGGATAATAGATTATCAATCCAGATATAACCAAGATAACCAAAGCGATAGAGCAAACCGCGACGATATGCTTGCCTATAAGCCGTAGCGTCTCGTTTTCGCTAAGCCCAAGGCCTAAGTTAGTATGTAAATTTAACATTAGTCCGATAAATTTATCGCCGAAATTTTCGCCCGTTATCTCGCCCGTGTATTGGTTTATAAAATACGACTTAAACTCGCCTTTAGCATTCGTACCGGATACGCCTAGAGCGTGATTTGCGTCCGAGTTAATCTTGTAGTAGCTAAGCGTAAAATTTGGTTCCCTAGCTTTAAAAATATCTAAAATTTCTCCCGTGCTAAGCTCTTTTTCGCCTTGCTCTACGAAGGTTTTTTGCGAGTTTGCAAGGTCTATAATCTCGTCGTGATAGGATATGACCGCGCCGCTAAGAGCGACGATAAGCAGCGGCAAAACACAGGCTAGGCTTAAAACCAAATGGACGTTAAACCAAAATTTCTTTTTCTTTAAAAACGGCATCTTTCTCCTTAAATTTAAACTCGAATTTTAAAAACCGGTAGTGGGGCGGCGATCGCTACGCACCGCCTCGCTTAAATACTGCTAAATTTAAAAATTTACGTTAAATCCGAGCCTATATTTAATCCCGTCGGCGATCAAAATTTCATAGTGTCCGGATTTTGTCGTTACGTATTCGTTAAAGATATTATAAACGCTAAAATTTACGCTCGCGTTTTTAGTTAGCTTGTAGCTTGCGCCCGCGTCAAATAGCGTATAATCCTTTATCTCCTCGTCTCCCGGTAGGCCGTAAACGGCTCTGGTTTTGCCTAGATAGTTCATCTGCGTCCAGAAATTTAGATCAGGCGTCATATAGTAGTCAAGCCCTATTTTTACGGTATGTACGGGTAGATTATTTAGAGATTTGCCCTCGTACGCGCCAGATTTTTGCTTTGATCTAGTGTAAACGTAGCTTGAGTGCATGGCTAAATTTGATAGTATCCGCCAGTCTGAGGCGAGTTCGACGCCCCTTATTTCGGCTTTGCCGATATTTACGCTCTCCCAGATACCGCGCCTATAGGTCTTGCCGTTATGCACGCAAGGAACTCCCGGGCGCGCGACGCAAACCGGCTTCGTACCTAGACCGTCTTTTATCCGCGTATAAAACGCCATCGCCGAGACGTTAAGGCTCTCGTCCCCGTACGCGATGCCCGCCTCGTAGTTTAGGCTGGATTCGGGTTTTAGGTCGCTTTTACCCAGTTGTGCTCCCATACCGCCGGCAAAAGGCAGAGCAAGCCCGTCGGTTCGCATCTTGATATCTGGCGTCGAGTAGCCTGCCGATACGCCGCCTTTTAGCGATAAATTTTCGCTTAGATGATATACGGCATATCCGCGCGGAGATACGTGTCCGCCGTAGTCTTTGTCGTGATTGTATCTTAGGCCGGCAGTTAGCGTGAGCGCGTCGGTTACGTCAAAATCATCTTCGCCGTAGAGCGAAAAATCATACCTTTTGACGTTTGCGGCGTCGGCTGTCGTTGCCTTTTCATTTAGCCTTTCTCTTCTGTATTCAGCCCCCAGACTTAGCGTGTTGTTATCAAAAAAATACGTTCCCTTGGTATTTAGCGTCGTCGTTTTTAGCGTGAGGTCTTGCTGGCCGCTTTCTTTCATATTATCGTGCATTAAAAAGCTTTCAAGCAACAGTTTGTCGTATTTGCCCGTATGCGAGAGCGAGGCGGTATATCCGCTCATCTTCTCAAAAGCCACGCTCGTGTTATCGCTAGCCGTGCGGTTTAGCGTCTTGCCTTCGGTGCGCTCGTATTTATTTACTACGCGGCGCAGATCCAGCGCTATTTCGTCGTTTTCGGTGGCGTTATACATTATTTTCGCACCGAAATTTACGTCCTCATTTTTGCGGTTCGTAAAGGCTCGCTCATCTTCAAATTTATGAAAATACCGCCCGTAAAGCGCGATGCCTAGCACGTCCGGGATCACCGCGCCGTTTGCGTAAAAGCCGGTTTGGTAGTCGTCATTTATCCCGCTTTTGCCCGCAAGCGTGTAGTAGCCGTTTACGTTACCGCTGAATTCGTTTGAAAAGCCCTTAGTGATGATATTTATCACGCCTCCCATCGCATCTGAGCCGTATAGCGAACTCATCGGTCCTCGCACGATTTCGATACGCTCGATCGTGTTTGCGGGCGGGAGGAAATTTTGAGCGCTACCGATCGCGCGAAGTCCTCTATACGCGCTATCGCTAGTTGCAGGGCGGCCGTCTATTAAAATTTTAGTGTATTTTTGACCAAGGCCTCTCATAGTGATACCGCGTCTGCTAGCCGCTCCCAGCGTCGCTCCAAACACGCCAGGAGCGTCTTTTACGACGCTTTCTATATCTTGATGATTGTGCCTGGCTATCTCTTTTTGCGAGATTACCGAAACGGAAGCGGGCGCGTCTTTGATATTTTGCTCAAAACCCGTCGCGCTAGTTACGGTAACTTCGTTTAGTTTCACTTCGTCGGCCGCCTGCGCGCAAGATAGCGCTAAGCAAGCTAGCATAGAAATTTTAGGCATACTTTTCACCTTTAGACTCCTTATTTAAATTTAAACCCTATTTTACTATAATCAGATAATTATTATCAATACTCTGATAAACGGTAGAGGGATTTTTTATCAACGCTAAAAGGATAAAAAAGCAAATGAAGGTCGAATTTAAAGATATCTTACGCGCAAACGAGCAAGAAGTCGCACAAAATTCGGTGCGCTACGGACAAAGCGTGTGGCAAGAGCAAGATAGAAAATGCAAAGTCGAGTTTTTTAAAGGCACAAGCGGCGCAAGCTACTGCAGAAGCGAAATAATCTGCAACAAAAGCGTAAAAAGACGGCTTGAAAGAGGCGCTGGCTACTGCTTTTTGCTCTTTAACGACGCAAGAGGGGACGCCGGGCTTAAAGCGGGTAAAAAAACTTTTTGTCTAAAGGCCGGAGAGTTTTGGACGGGGCGCGTGGATAGCGGATTTGAGGGTATCTGCGAGTATCAGAGCAGTAACTATTCGGGACGATGTATCGTGCTAAAAAACGAGTTAGCCCGCGAGCTAGCGGCGTTTAAAAATCTAGGCGAAGAAAACGAAATCTGCATCCAAACGGCTAAGATAAATTTAGCCCAAAGCCTGATTTTACGGGAGCTTTTAGCTGCGAGCGAGTTTGAGGGCAAGATGCGCGAAATCTTTATGGAAGCTAAAATTTTAGAGCTAATCTACAAAAGCCTAGGCGCGCCTAAAACGCCCGAAGCCGATGAAAAAAAGCACGATTTTAGCGACGAATACGTAAAAATTTTAAATAAAGCAAGGCAAATTTTACTAAGCGACGTCCAAAATCCGCCCAGCATAAAAGAGCTAGCCAGAGCGTGCGCGACGAATGAATTTAAGCTAAAAACGGGCTTTAAAAGCTACTTTGGCGATACGATCTACGGGCTGCTAGCAAGCGAGCGGCTAAACGCTGCGAAAAAACTTTTAGAGCGCGGAGATGTCTGCGTAAGCGAGGCCGCAAAAATCGTCGGATACGCCAGCGCTCCGCATTTTGCAAAGATTTTTAGAGAAAAATTCGGCGTTTTGCCGACGCAAATTTTAAAAGAAAAGAAATTTTATACGTAAATTTAACGCTCTTGCGGAGCTTTGCGGGCGTTAAATTAAAATCAAATTTAAACTCAGCGGCGCGACTTTTTAAATCTAACGGGCGGCAAAAACGGCGGTGAATTTTAATATTTAAAAGCGTCAAATAGCTTACCGGAGTCGGTTTTGCGCCTAAAACCAGCCTAAATTTACCGCAAACAGGCTGCCAAACGGCGCGAAACCAAAACGCCGCGCGATAAAGCCGTAAAATCTGCTAAAATACGGCAAAAACAAAGGTCAAAATGCTTCTTTACGTCCATATCCCTTTTTGCGAGAGCAAATGCCCATACTGCGCCTTTGGTTCGGTGGTGGGCAAACGAAATTTAACGAGCGCGTATTTTGACGCGATGATTGCGGATTTTAGGGAGCAAATTTTAAAATTTGACGTAAAAAAAGGCGAGATTGAGACGGTTTTCATCGGCGGAGGGACGCCAAGCGCCGTGGACGGTGGCTACTACGAGCGGCTATTTGAGGCGGTCGCGCCGTACCTAGCGGCAAACGCCGAGATCACGACAGAGGCAAATCCAAACTCGGCGAGCCTAGCGTGGCTCTCGCAGATGAAATCATACGGCGTAAATCGCGTGAGCTTCGGCGCTCAGAGCTTTTTTGAGGATAAGCTGAAATTTCTCGGGCGTATCCACGATGCGAGGCAGATCTACGAAGCAGTCGCAAACGCTAAAACCGCGGGGCTAGAAAACATAAACGTCGATCTCATCTACGGCACGAAGCTAGACACCAAAAAACGACTTGAGCAAGAGGTGCAAAATATCCGAAATTTAGGCGTTTCGCACGTATCGGCGTATTCGCTAACGCTTGAGGAAAATACGCCCTTTGCCGGCAAAATAAACTACGCAAAAGATAGTCCGAGACTGGCGAAATTTATGATAGACCGCATCGAGGAGGCCGGGCTAAAACAGTACGAAATCTCAAATTTCGGTCAAATTTGCAAACACAATCTTGGCTACTGGCAGGGCAAAAACTACCTTGCCATCGGCGCTTACGCGGTCGGATTTTGGCAAGATCATCGTTTTTATAACGCTTCAATTTTAAACGCCTACGTAAAAAATCCGCACGCTAAGAAAATCGAAAATTTAAGCGCGGACGAGCTAAATTTAGAGCGTATATTTTTGGGTGCCAGAAGTATCGTCGGTATCTGGCAAAACAGCCTAAACGCCGAGCAAGAGCAAAGAGCGCGGCTACTAAAAAATAGCGGGAAATTAAAATTTAAAAACAGGCGATATTACGCCAAAAATTTCCTCACCGCGGATGAAATTTCTTTATTTATCGCGGGCTGATTTATGCAAATTTGAGATAAAAAACGCTAAAATGAGCGCTTTAAAATAAAAATTTAGGATAAAAAATGTTTGGCATGAGCTTACCCGAGATCATCGTCATAGCCGTCATCGCGGTGCTATTTTTGGGGCCCGATAAGCTTCCCAGCGCGATGGTAGAGATAGCGAAATTTTTTAAAACCGTCAAAAAAACGGTCAATGACGCAAAAAGCAGCTTCGATCAAGAGATAAAAATCCAAGAACTCAAAGAGGACGCGAAAAAATACAAAGAAAGCATCGCAAAAACCACCGAAACAGTGCGAAAAAAGCTTACCTTTGAGGAGCTAGACGAGCTCAAAAAAGGCGTAAACGACGTCACTAGCGGCATCACGGACGGCCTAAACGACGTAAAAAAGAGCGTCGAAGCGGTCAAAAACCCGGGCGAAGCCGTTAAAAACGCCGTGCTGGGCGATAATGAGAAAAAAGAGGCGTAATGTTTGAAGAGCTAAAACCGCATTTAATAGAACTTAGAAAAAGGCTTTTCATCAGCGTCATGACCGTGATCGTGATGTTTGTCGTGTGCTTTAGCTTTTGGAATCAAATTTTAGACTTTATCATCGCGCCGCTGCAAAACACTCTGCCCGATAACCAAAAAATGGTCTTTCTTGAGGTGCAAGAGCCATTTTTCGTAGCGATGAAGGTGGCGTTTTTTACGGGATTTTTGCTCTCGTTGCCGATTATTTTTTGGCAGTTTTGGCTGTTTGTAGCGCCTGGACTCTACGAAAACGAGAAAAAGTACGTAATCCCGTTTGTTATTTCGGCGACTTTTATGTTTTTAGTTGGCGCCGCGTTTTGCTACTACGTCGTCGTTCCTATCGGTTTTGCATTTCTTATAAATTTCGGCCAACAGCTCTTTTCTGCGATGCTAAATATCGGCGGCTACGTCGGCTTTTTTACGAAACTGGTCATTGCATTCGGCATAGCGTTTGAGCTTCCGGTTATCACCTTTTTCCTCGCCAAACTCGGCCTAGTCGATGATAAGATGCTAAAAAACTCCTTCCGCTACGCTATCGTCGTGATTTTTATATTTGCCGCGATTATGACGCCTCCGGATATCCTCAGCCAATTTTTGATGGCTGTTCCTCTCATCGGTCTTTACGGACTTTCTATCTTTATAGCCGCCCGCGTAAATCCCGCTAAAAACGAGGAGTCGGAAACCGACGAAGAAAAAGAGGACGAATAATTATGAAATCAAGTAGGCTAGCCAAATGAGTCGAATTTTAAATCCAAACTCGCTTGACGCCTACGACTACGAGCTACCGCCGGAGCTAATCGCAAATTTTCCGGCCTTTCCAAAAGAGGACGCAAGACTGCTAGTCTACGAGCGAGCTAGCGAAAAAATCTCTCATCTAAAATTCGGCGACTTGCCTGAAATTTTACCGACTTGCGATATTATTTTTAACGATACCAAGGTCGTAAAGGCTAGAATTTTCGGCAAAAAACAAAGCGGTGGCGAGACGGAGCTACTGCTAAACTCTCCGCTTGCGGACGGCAAATTTAGCGTCTATACAAAAGGTAAGGTTCGCGCGGGTAGCGTTTTAAATTTCGGCGAAAATTTGACCGCCGAAGTCTGCGAGCTCTTTGAGGATGGCTCGCGCACAGTCAAATTTAGCCAAAACGGCGAGCTTTTGGACACGGCCACGCTTTATAAAATCCTATCTCGCATCGGCCACGTGCCTTTGCCACCATATATCAAGCGAAGTGACACCAAAGACGACGAGAGCTGGTATCAAAGCGTGTTTGCTAAAAACGAGGGCGCGGTGGCGGCTCCGACGGCGAGCTTGCACTTTAGCGACGAGATGATCGCGCGCCTAGCAAAGGACCGCAAGATAGCCTACCTCACGCTGCACGTGGGCGCTGGGACGTTTAAGGGCGTGGAGAGCGAGGATATCACGCAGCACAAGATGCATGCGGAGTTTTACGATATCCCGCAAGATACGCAAAATTTGATCCGCTCAAATAGACCAATCCTGGGCGTAGGCACGACGGTGACGCGCTGCGTAGAGGAGTTTGCTAGAAGCGGCAAATCTAGCGGCGAGTGCAGACTGTTTTTAAATTTAAACAACAAACCGATCCGTCAAAATTACTTGCTAACGAATTTTCACTTGCCAAAATCAACGCTAATCATGCTCGTTACGAGTTTCGTCGGTCTTGAGCAGACTATGCGGATTTATAAAACGGCCGTGGAGCAAAAGTACAAATTTTACTCCTACGGCGACGCGATGCTGGTTATATAGCCGTGAGCTTTGCATACATTTTTATTATTTTTGCAACGAAAAGCTTTTCGTTCCATTTTTC
>NZ_CALINL010000145.1 GCF_938045225.1 uncultured Campylobacter sp. | reverse complement strand
GCGGCGGCTGA
Organism: uncultured Campylobacter sp.; assembly: GCF_938045225.1. GTDB lineage: Bacteria > Campylobacterota > Campylobacteria > Campylobacterales > Campylobacteraceae > Campylobacter_A. The sequence continues at coordinate 8,537 of NZ_CALINL010000145.1, read as the reverse complement.
TTCGTACTCGCCCTGCTCTAGCACGACGGCTGGCTTTTTAGCCTCCGAGCGGATAAAGTTTATCTGCAAGATCGCCAAAATCGCCTTTGCGGCAACGTAAAAAAAATAAATACCGAGTAAAAAATAAAACATATTTTTCCTTAAATTTTATAAAGACTAAAGCAGCCGTAGTCGGTGCGCACGGCCAAAAATTCCTCGCCGTTTATGTGCTCAAATTTCGTCTCACAGCGCTTCACGACGTGCGAGAGCGCAAAGCTAAGCCGCAAATTTCCACTTTTTAGATCGATGATGTGAGCCTTGTCGTAGTTTATTAACGCCAGCCGCAAACCGTCCGCGCTAACGCGAATTTTATCAGCCTTAGCGCACTCGTCGTGCATCCACGCGGGAGTTTGCCGCGAACCTGCCGCGTCAAAACAGACTAGACCGCCTTCGTAATACTCCCTGCCTAGCAGCGAGCCGTCTTTCAAAAAGTAAACGTCGCTAAGCGCGCCGAAGTCGCCTTTTATTTCATTTAAAATTTCGCCGTTCATCGTGCTTGTAATTTTAATCTCGTTTTGCTTGCAGTTTAGAGCCAGCCTCATACCATCCGTGCTAAGCGCTACGCAAAACGCCGCGCCGCAGCCTGAGTCCGTTTTGTATTTACCAAGAGACGAAAATTTCCCGTCTTTTAAAAGGTAAATTTGACCGTATGCCGCAAATGCCGCCGTTTCGCCGGACGCGCAGATAAAGCTCGTAATGTCGCCGTTTCTTTTTATTTTTAGCTCTTTAAAGACGTTTGTAAATTCGCCCATTTTGGGGTTAAATCTAAAAATATCGTGATCTAAGTCCAGCAGCAAATTTTCGCCGGCGCGCTCCGCGTGCCACGCAAGCGGCTTTGGCAGGATGATATCGCCTCTTATCGCTCCGTCTGCGCTCAGCCTAGTTAGAAAATCTACCGAGTCCTCTTCTTCGTAACCGCCGCATTTATAGACGAAAAACTCGCCTTCTGCGCTCGCAAAGGCTAGCGCGCCCGTGTATCCGCCGCCGATATAGACGTGCAAACTAGCTTCGCCCGCTTTGGCACCGCTGTTTTGCAGGACGTAGCCTTTTTTCAGGCTCTCCCACTCCTTTTTTACGCAGGTTTTTTGTGCCTCGCCAGTGCTAGCAAACTCCTTTTGCGTCTGCCTAGTTTTGCCGTTTTTGATGCTCTCGCTGATTAAAATTTTGTCCTGCACGCGCAAATTTAAGCGGTCGCCGTTAGCTAAATTTATAAGACTTTTCATCAAATTTACTTTAAAAAATTATCGTAAAACGAGCTGATAAAAAGCACCAAAATGATAAACGGAACGATAAATTTGATATACCAAAACCAGATATTTACGAGTTTTGCGTATTTTTCGCTGCCCTGCATTATCTCGCGTTTGGCTTCGTCTTTTAGCACCCAGCCGACAAATATCGCGCATCCTAGCGAAGTTAGCACGAAAAATATCGTAGCGCTTATGGCGTCGTATGCGTCAAAGATATTTTTACCGAAAATTTTAATGTGCGCAAGCAGGTTCGTAGCCATCAAGGACGGTAAATTTCCAAATATAAATATCGTGCCAAGCACAAGTAAGATCGCGCTTTTGCGTTTTATTTTAAATTTTTCCTGAAGCGTTGTGATGATAACCTCGTAGATCGGCAGCGAGGTCGTGAGCGCGGCGATCATCAGCAGCGCAAAAAACGCCACCGCGAAAAATCCGCCAAAAGGCATATGCGAAAAAACGATCGGCAGGCTCTTAAACACGAGACTCGGGCCGCTATCTGGCGATACGCCGTAGCTAAAGAGCGACGGAAATATCATAAAGCCCGCAAGTACGGCGATGACAGTATTTAGGATGCCCGTGATGATCGAGATTTTTACCAGCCCCTCGTCCTTTTTAACAAAGCTAGAAAGCGTGATCATCACGCCAAAACCAAGCGAAAGCGCGAAAAATACCTGCCCTAAAACATCGACGAAAAGCTTGATACTTATCTTTGAAAAATCGGGCGTGAGATAAAATTTAATCCCCTGCGCCACGCCATCTAAGGTCAAGTTTTTTACGATCATTACGATCATCAGTACAAAAAGCAGCGGCATGAGGTACTTCGCCGAGCGCTCTATTCCGCCGACCGCGCCCTGCACCAAGATCGCGTAGTTTACGAGCACGAACACGAGCGTGGCAAAGCTGATAGCCAGCGGATCGCTCACGATATTTTGCTCATAAAACGCGCTCGTAACCTCAAAACTAAGCACCTGCGAGAGATCAAGCATGCCAAATGCGATCTGCGCGATATAGTTTAGCACCCAGCCGCCGATGACCATGTAATAAGCCATGATGCCAAATGCGCCAAGCAGCCCCATCCAACCCACGATTTTCCACGCGGGATTTATATTTTTACCGCCGAATGCATCCACGGCGTTGCATTTTAGGCGTCTACCGATCGCATTTTCAGCCAAAATCATCGGTATACCGATCACAATCATCGCGATACAAAACACGAGTACGTAGGCTCCGCCGCCGTTTTGCCCGACTAGATACGGGAAACGCCACGTCGCGCCAAAACCCACGGTCGCACCCGCGACAGCCAAAATATACGTTACCTTCGAACTCCAAGTTTTTCTATCCATCTGTATACCTTTGTGAAAAAGAGAGATTATATAAAAATTTTATTTAAAGTTTTTAGAAGCATCTTTGAAATTTAAAACAAATCTGGATTAAAATCGGTAAATATTATTAGAAAAAGGCTGCTTGGCATAAATTTAAAGGCGTAAATTTATGCAAATTTACGCCAATTTTTTATTTTCTAACGACATGCAAGAACTGCATATGTTTGCGGTATTGCTCGATGACGTCATTTATCAGCGTAGCTTCGCTCCAGCCAAGCACATCGTAGTCCTGACCGCCCTCTTTTAGATAGACCTCGGCCCTGTAGTAAAGATCGTCGCCCTCAAGCTCCCTCGTATAGTCTGGGCTCTGGCTCTTGGTGAGATAGACGCCATATCTAAAGTCCATCTCGTCGCCAAGTCCGACATTTAAATTTACAAAATTTTCACCATTTGTGACCTTTGCTTCAAGGCCGTTTTTGGCAAATTCCTCTTTTAGCTCGTTAAAAGCTTTTAGCACGACTTCGTTTAAAAATTTCTTGCCATCTTTCTTGCCTGGCAGCGTGATGATCGCACTTAGACGCTCTTGCCACGGCTTTGAAAGATCACTAATAGGCATGTTGCTAAAGTTATTTGTCTCTTTTTTGGTTAGATCCACACGTAACGCCTTAAATAGCCCATAAATGGCGCCAAGTAGCACTATGGAAAATGGCAGCGCGGTCGTGATCGTAAGTGCCTGAAGTGAGCCAAGACCGCCAGCTAGCATCAAAAATGCCGCTACGACGCCCACTGTAACGCTCCAAAAGACCTTTTGCCAAACTGGCGTATCGTCCTTGCCGTTTGAGCAAAGCATGTTCATAACGATCGCCGCAGAGTCGGCAGAAGTTACGAAAAATATGACGATCATAAAGACTGCAATCACGCTTAGCACGCCTGAGAAGCTAAATTTCTCCAAAAACATAAATAGCGCTGAGGCTGAGTCAGAATTTACCGTGGTCGCTAGCTCGCTAAAGCCACTTTGCACCAAAGCGATCGCTGAGTTACCAAAGAAACTCATCCAGGCAAATGTAAAGCCAGTTGGCACGAGAAGCACGCCTATGACAAATTCTCTTATCGTCCTGCCTTTTGAAATTTTAGCGATAAATAGCCCCACAAACGGCGACCAAGATAGCCACCAAGCCCAGTATAGCAGCGTCCAGCCGCCAAGCCAGCTCTCGTTTTGCCTCTCGTAGGCGTAGAGGTTAAAGGTGTTTGAGATGAGCGTAGAGACGTAGTCGCCGCTGTTTTGTACAAACGACTTTAAAAGCTGCGTCGTATCGCCTAAAAATAGTATCAAAAACATAAAACATATAGCTAGCGCGATATTTGCGTTTGATAAGATTTTGATGCCCTTATCCACGCCGCTTGCCGCTGAGATGGTAGCTGCAAAACAAAGCACGATAAGAAGCGTGATATGCATAGTCGGCAGGCCAAAAACGTGCGTAAGGCCCGCATTTACCTGAAGTACACCGTATCCTAGCGATGTCGCCACGCCAAAAAGGGTCGCCACGACGGCAAATGTATCGATGGCACTACCTATCTTGCCATAAATTTTATCTCCGATGATCGGATAAAATGCCGATCTAAGCGTGAGTGGCAAGCCGTGCCTATACGAGAAAAAGGCGAGGATTAGCGCTACGATAGCATAGACCGACCATGCGCCCATGCCCCAGTGAAAAAATGTGATATTCAACGCAAGCTTTTGCGCTGCGATAGTTTGCGCGTCGCCAACTGGTGGGTTTAGATAGTGCATGAGTGGCTCGGCCACACCAAAAAATACTAGACCTATGCCCATACCAGCGGCAAAAAGCATAGAAAACCACGAGATATTTTTGTGCTCTGGCTTTACGTGATCAGCTCCAAGCTTGATCTCGCCAAGCTTACTAAAGCCAAGTATGATGACACTTAGCAGTATGACGGCGACAACCAGGATGTAAAACCAGCCAAATTTGGCCGCAATGTAGTTTTGCATACCTTTAAAAAACTCATTTGAGAAATTTGGAAATATCGCTGCAAATGCTGTTATTAAAGCTATGATAACAAGCGATGGGATAAATACCGAATTGTTAAATTTTGACCTTTGAAATTTAAACATTTTTCTCCTTTTTTGTAAATTTCATCTTCCTTTTAAAATAACGAAAAAAAGTAAATATGTCAAATTTTATCTTTAAATTTTTATGAAATTTTAAGCTTTAGCCACCAAAAATAGCTACTTTGAAATTTATCTCAAGTCGCTTTTATCTCTCTTTGGTTTTGCAAGAGTTATTAGCACTATGACGACAAAAGCGATGCCAAATGTGATATACAAAATGATCTTTGGCGAGTCATACTCTATCCTCGACCTTGCGACCTCTTCGCCGCTTGCCTCCACTAGCTCGCCACGCTTTATCATCTCGCTGATATCTTTTGCGCTAAGCTCTTTAGACGCTCTTGTTAAAATTTCTATGGCACTAGGATCCGCCACCTCATAAACGCTATGCTTTATGCCGTAAAATGGCTTTATTTTGCTAAAAAAATAGACCTTATCGCCATTTGCATAAACTGCGCCGTATTCGCCATCTCTTACCAGCCCTACTTCGCGCCAAGATGAGCTTGGGGCAAATTTATATAAAGAGACAGTTTGTGCCACTAAGTGCCTGCCGTGCTTTGAGCGCCGCCACTCTTCGCCTTGCTGCAAGAAATACGCTGAGCTCTCATCTACAAAAACGTCAGCATAGAGCCTTTTTAGCTCGCCTTTTAGCTGGTAGTCTGAAATTTTAGCTTGCTCGTTTTTTGTGCTATCCCAAAAGTAAAATCCATCTTTGCTGGCAAAAAGAGGCCAAAACGAATGCACGTTATCCACGCTATAAATGGCGCTATAAGGCATATTTTGAGCGCTAAATTTACGCTCATTTGCAAACACTGCCCCGCTTTTTGGCTCAAAAAGATATTCTATATCATGCTTAGCATCGTAGCATATCCGGCGCGTCTCATCTGAATATCTTGCATCAAGCCTATAAAAGCCCATAAACAAGCTTTTACCATCTGTGTAATACCCGCTAGCAGCGCCGCTTTCTGTCGTGATGTATCTTAGCTCGCTAGCATCTGCGTCAAGCTTTTCGCCCTTATAGTAAAGCGTAGCTCCGTCTCTTGCAAAACCAGCGTCAAATATAGGCTCTAAATTTGTGCTTTCAACCCTTTTTGTCCTGTAAAAATAAGGGCTATCATCGTAGCTTTTTATAAAAACGTGAACAAGGTTTTTCATAATGGCGCCAAATTCGCTAAATCCCGCCTCTTTCTCGCTTCTAGTGGCGCAATAATAGCTTATCTTGCCATCACTTAGATAGCCATTGCCAAGCACTTTGGCACTTTTTGGATCAAGACCAGGCAAAATTTCTCTAGCGCAATAGACACTATTTTTATCAGCCGCCACGTTTGAGTAGTCATATGCATGTTCTAGCTTTAAGACCCTAAAACTAGCCTCATCAATGCCTTTTAGCTCATACTTGCCGCTGCCTGAAATTTGAACGTAAATTTTACCCTCTGGCGAGCGGTAAAACTCGCTACTATCTATGTTTGCAAAGCCTCTTTGATACTCGCCCTCATGCCATAGATAAAGCATCGCCAAAACGAAAAATAGCGTCAAGATGACTAAAAAATAAATAAATCTAATAGCAACTTTTCTCATAATCTATAATCATCTACCCTTTTTTTAAGCTCGCTGTTTTGCTTTTTATTTTTAAAAATAGCGCCAACTACCGAGGCTACAAATGCTATGGCAAGAAATATCCAGTAGGCATATTTTTGCGAGTAATCATCAAAGTCGCTTATCGCATCGATCACCACCTCACCCTCAGCTGGCGTCATAGCGCCTTGATCTACCATTTTTACTATCTCATCAAGTTTTAAATTCTTAACATTTGGACCATAAGGACGAGTGAGAATTTCAACCACGCCAAGGTCGTTTATATCATAAACGCTGCTGTTAAAACGCCAGCCGTAGCCGACGTTATCAAAATAATATGTCTTATCGCCGTTTGCATAAACCGCTCCGTAACCATCGTTTCTAACAAGGCCTATCTTTCGCCACTGCTCTTTTGTATCAAGCCTAACGATAGACGTGTGGCGTGAGCTTAGGCTGTGATCATTTTTTGTGTTGTGCCAAATTTCATAGGTTTTTAGAAAATATGTCTTGCCATCACTTATCACCACGTCGCCATATAGCGGCGTTATCTCGCCTTTAAATGGATCATCGCCGTCTCTTACAAACTCGCCCTCATCTATGCTGTTATACCACTGCCACTTTCGCTCCCAGTGATAGATACCGCCTTTGCCACGAAAGAGCGCATGATAGGAGTGCTCATCTTTTAGGTTAAAAAGTGGCTCGTATGGGGCAAATTTTGGGTCAAATTCGTGATCGTTTGCATAGACCATGCCAGAATTTGGCTCATAAAGATAGTGAATGCGCCATATCTCGCCGATATCACGCATTTGTGGGCTAAATTTTATCCCTAGTTTTGTGCTGTCATAATAGACATTTTCTCCGTCAGTCGTAAAATGCATGCTCTTTCTGCCAGATGCCTGCTCGATGTATCGCATTTTGCTGGCATTTGCGCCCTCTAGCTCTTTGCCCTCATGATAGACCTTTACTCCGTCGCTTGCATAGCCAAAGCCCAAGATCGCAGCTAAATTAGCGTTATCAACCTGTCTAAATTTATAGATATGAGTTTGCGCTTTAGGGGTGTTAAACATTTTATGTGAGAAGATGTCCCAAAACTCTTTAAGTGCGGATATTTCAAGGTTTGTCTCGCTTTCGCTATCGCAAAAATATGTGATCTTGCCATCGCCAAAATAGCCATTACCAAGTGCCCTAACGCCATTTGGATCAAGCCCGCTCATTACGAGGTTGCCACAATATACCGCCTCATCGCTAGCACCAACGTTTCTGTTGTCGTATTTGCCAGTGTCAATGTATCTAAATTTGCTGGCCCTCACGCCTATTAGCTCAAATTTACCCCCACTTGGCACCATAGCATAGACCTTGTCATCTTTGACGTAAAAATAGCTATTATTTAACTCTTTACTATCGCCAATGTCGTCATCTAAAATAGTAGCTAACCCAAAGATAAAAAAATAGATAGCAAAAAACATTACAACAATGGCGATCATTACGGAAATTAGCGGATGTTTTTTTAACATTTTAGCTCCTCGGCGATCTCAAGTACTTCAAAATAGTCGTTTTCAAGCTCTTCTAGCTCGTTATAAAGCGCGGTAAGGCCTACTTCTTGATAAATTTTAGAGTCGCTTGCTAGCAAAACGCCGCTCTTTTCATTTATGCTAAAATTTATACCGTTTAAAATTTCATCTGCGCCAATTTTTTTACTAACGTCCATCAGGTCATTTAATACCATTTTCTCTCATTTTTAAAATTTCTCGCGATTATATCAAAAGCGAGCTAAAACCAAATTTTGTTATAATCGCAGCATAAATTTATACTTTTAAGCAAGCGCTTTATGAATCTTTCTATGAAAAAATTAGTAATTCCTATATTTTTAGAGATAGTCTTAAAAGTAACGATACAAAAGACGCAATAGAGTAAACCGATCACCGGTAAATATTTATTTTAGCTCAATTAAACTTAAGAAATTCTCTTTCTTCTTCCTTTTAAATTTAGATAATCTACGCTTAGTACGAGTGAGGTTGAATTAAAACCTCTTTTCTTTTAGTTCAATAGCGTTATTTTCAAAATTTAGTCAAATTAGATGCTTTTGATACTTCTATATCCATAGGCTACGTACTTATTTTTACTTCGCTACGTTTGTTATTTTCAAGAACACAGCTCTCATCGCAACTTACTGCTTCCTTGAATGTAGTTAAGTTATAGATAGCCTTTTTCTATAGCTCCAAATTTATA
>NZ_CALINL010000144.1 GCF_938045225.1 uncultured Campylobacter sp. | reverse complement strand
CGCCAAATGCCGCCGCCGGGCAGCCTCCGCCGATAACCTTACCAAATGTTACCAGATCGGCCTCGATGCCGTTAAATTCAAACGATCCGTGCCTGCTCGCGCGAAAACCGCTCATAACCTCGTCGAAAATCAGAACCGCGCCGTTTTCGTCGCAAAGTCGCCTAAGCTCGCTTAAAAACTCGTTATCAGCAGGCACGAGCCCCATATTCCCCGCGATCGGCTCGATGATTAGCGCGCCGATTTTGCCAGGATTTGCCTCAAATATCGCCCGCACGCTTTCTATATCGTTGTAGCGCGCCAGATAGGTGTTTTTCACCACGTCTGCCGGCACTCCGCCGCTAGAAGCGTTGCCGTAGGTCGTCGCGCCGCTGCCTGCTTTTACCAAAAGCGCGTCGCTGTGTCCATGATAGCAGCCTTCAAATTTTATCAGCCCGTCCTTGCCGCTAAAGCCGCGCGCCACGCGGATCGCGCTCATCGTGGCCTCTGTACCCGAGCTAACAAAACGTACCTTTTCTACGTTTTTAAACTCGTCGCAGATTAGTTTTGCAAGCCTCGTTTCTAAATTTGACGGAGCGCCAAAGCTTAGTCCCTTTTTAGCCGTCGCTATCACCGCACTCTCGATGTCGGGATCGCAGTGCCCGAAAATGAGCGGTCCCCAGCTCTGGATGAAGTCCAGATAGCGGTTTCCCTCTATATCGACCAGATACGCGCCCTCGCCGCGGTCCACCACAAACGGCTCGCCGCCTACGCTGCCAAACGCGCGAACGGGCGAATCTACGCCGCCCGGAATATATTTTTTAGCCAGTCCAAAAGCTTCTTTGTTAGTCATTTTTTATCCTTGTTGAAATTTATAACGTATTCGTAAAGCAAATTTATCTCTTCGTCGGTTAGAAAGTAGCTAGGCATCACGCTTCTAGCGCTTAGCACACCCTCTTTAAACGTCTCAAAATCAAGATTGTTTATCCTGGGCGCTCTTAGCTCGTCGTCGATGACCTGCTTCGTTTTTTTATCGAAATGTCTATATTTTGATATGAGCGAGCCTTCGCCGCCTTTGCCATGACACTTGTCGCAGCCGATGCCGCGCGGATTTTGATAGAGCATCTTTGCGTATTCGTTTTTCGTGATAAAATCACTCGCAAACGCTGTGCCGCAAAGCAACCAAAAAATCAGCCAAATTTTCATAAATTCTTTCGCTTTTTCGTAAATTTAATCTAAAATTAGCTATCATACAATCTTTGCGATTAAAAAGTAATAAAGGACGAAAATGACGATATTAGACGGCAAAAACGTAAGCGCACAAGTCAAGGAAAGAGTAAAAAACGAAGCGCTAAATTTGAAAAATCAAGGCATAGAGCCGGCGCTTGCGGTGATACTGGTAGGCGAGGATAAAGCTAGCCAAACCTACGTCGCGGCAAAAGAAAAAGCCTGCATAGCCTGCGAGATAAAAAGCGTGATGCACCGCTTGCCCGAATCCACGACGCAAAGCGAGCTAATCGCGCTAATAGACGTGTTAAATTTAGACGACGGTATCGACGGTATCCTAGTTCAGCTACCGCTACCAAAGCATATAGATACGAATAAAATTTTAGAAACCATTAGCCCCGCAAAAGACGTGGACGGCTTTGCCGCGATAAACGTCGGCAAGCTAGCTAGCGGACTTGACGGCTTCGTGCCTTGCACGCCGCTAGGCATAATGGAAATTTTTAAAGCCTACGATATAAATTTGGAGGGCAAAAACGCCGTCGTGATCGGACGCAGCAACATCGTGGGCAAACCGATGGCAAATCTGCTGCTAAACGCTAATGCGACCGTAACCGTGACGCATAGCAAAACGCGAAATTTAAAGGAAATCTGTGCGGGTGCCGATATCCTCGTAGCTGCTATCGGTAGGGCTGATTTCGTAACGGCTGATATGGTAAAAGAGGGCGCCGTCGTAATCGACGTAGGCATAAACCGCATGGACGACGGCAAGCTAAAAGGCGACGTCAAATTTGACGAGGTAGCGCCCAAATGCTCGTTTATAACGCCCGTTCCCGGCGGCGTAGGCCCGATGACTATCGCGATGCTACTGTCAAACACCATAAAATCAGCCAAAAACCGCGCGAAAAAGGCATAAATTTTGAAAAAAGCGTTTAATAAATTTTTAGATTTTTCAAACAGCTGGACGGGCACGGTCATCATCGTCTTGCTCGTGATTTTCTTTGTCGCACAGGCCTTCGTGATACCGTCTGGTTCGATGAAGGACACGCTTTTAGTCGGCGATCATCTTTTCGTTAAAAAATTTAGCTACGGCATCTCGACTCCGCGCATTCCGTGGATCGAGGTCAAGGTTTTGCCAGATTTTAACGGTAACGGCCACCTCATCGAGGGAGCCAAACCCGAGCGCGGCGATATCGTGGTTTTTCGCTATCCTCACGATGAAAAGATCCACTACGTCAAGCGAAATTTTGCAGTCGGCGGCGATGAAGTGATATTTACCGAAAAGGCACTATTTTTACACCCGCACGAGGGCGAGGAGTTTATAAAGGCAAATTTTAACGAAAAAGATATCATTAAACTAGGAGGCAAACTTTTCGTCAAAGAGCCCTATAAATTCGGCGGCATCCACTACGACGAGAAGGTAAATTTATTCGAACTAGCCGTAAACTACCTAAACGCGAGCAAATTCGCCATGCAACCCGTTATCGTAAACGAGCTGCCAAGCGTAGGCAACTATCCGTTTAACGCATTTTATTTTCAGGTCCCTGAAGGCGAGTTTTTCATGATCGGCGATAACCGCGACCACTCAAACGACAGCCGCTTTTGGGGGCCGGTGGCTTACAAAAACATAGTCGGCAAGCCGTGGTTTGTCTACTTTAGCTGGGATAACGAATACAAAATCAGATGGAACAGGGTGGGCAAGAGCGTGGACTTTATACAAAACTCGCCTGAGCTGCTAGACGCCGCCAGAGCCGAAGCTAAAAACGACGGAACTAAGATCGAATGAACCTTGAAAATATCGACTTCGCTCAGGTAGCGATCCTGGTCGCCGTGCTCGTTATCTCCGTCGTCGGACACGAGATCGCACACGGATACGCGGCGTTTAAATTCGGCGACCTAACCGCTAAAAATTTGGGGCGGCTCAGTATAAATCCCATAAAACACGTAGATCCGCTAGGCACTATCGTCGTGCCCGCACTCATGTATCTTAGCACGGGAGTGACGTTTGGCTGGGCTAAACCCGTACCCATAAATTTACGCACGGTGCTTTATAACGGCGGCTACAAGGCCGCTATCATCGTCGCGCTTGCAGGTATCGCATACAACCTCGCTCTTTTTGCGCTAGCGTTTTGCGCGTTTAAATTTATAGGTTTTGACGGCTTTTTTGACGGCGCGATAGCGGAGTTTGTATTTATGATTGCAGCCGTAAATTTAGTCCTAGCCCTCTTTAACCTCTACCCCATCCCGCCTCTTGACGGCTCCAAAGCGCTTGAGTATCTTTTGCGCATTTTCGGGCTTCACGGCGCTGCAAACCGGCTAAATAGCATGCAAAGATACGGCTTTATCGCGCTAGTTATCATCGTGATCTCGCCGCTAAAAGATTACTTTTTCGAGCCGATACGATACGCCGTCGCGATAATGAGGATGTTTTTATAGGCGGCGAATTTTAAAATTTAGCCTAAATTTCGCTCCAAAAGGCTCGCGGCGAAATTTTACTTTAATGCTTTTTTGCTATAATTAAGCATTTTTTAGCTTATGGAAATTTCATGAAAATAGACAAAATTTTTATCGCGAGCGACCACGCGGGCTTTGATCTTAAGGCGCAAATTTGCGAACTTTTAAAGAACGAAGGTTTTGACGTATGCGACCTAGGAACGCATAGCAAAGATAGCGTCGATTACCCCGATTTTGCCGAGCTTCTAGCGCAAAATTTACGCGGCGATAACGAATACGGCGTGCTAATCTGCGGCACGGGTATCGGCATCAGTATTGCAGCCAACCGCTATTCGCACGTTCGCTGCGCTCTTTGTCACGACGTCACCACGGCAAAACTAGCCCGCGAGCACAACGATGCAAACGTGCTAGCCATGGGTGCTAGAACGATCGGCGACGCCGTAGCCGCTGATATGATAAAAGCCTTTTTCGCTACCGAATTTGCCGGCGGCAGGCACGAAAGACGCGTGAAAAAGCTAGGAGGCGAGAAATGATAGATTGGCTCATACTTACCGTTTTGATTTGTATTTGCATCTATTTTATCGTTATGGTGTTTTACTTTAAAACTCTACTTAAAAAAGAACGTACGACGCGCGAATTTATGAAAAATAATCTCCAAGACACCGAAGTCGTCATCCGCAAACTACAAATTCAGCTCCAGCGCGGTCTGGGCAACATCGACATCCTCACCGACGAACTAAACAAAGTCAAAAACGATGCCAACGCCCTTCGCACCAGAAACTCGCAGTACCGCCTGGAAAACGACAAACTCCGCCAGCGCATCCGCGAGCTAGAGGGCAAAATCGAAGCGCTACTATAAATCAAATTTAAAGGCAAAAAATGAAAGAACTAGACAAAGCGGGGAAGGAATTTTTATTAAATTCCATCCGCTGCATAAACGATTTTCCAAAACCGGGCATAGTATTTCGCGATATCACGACGCTGCTAAACAACAAAGAGGCGTTTAATTTTTTAATGGATCATCTAGTTGCCAGATACGAGGGTGCCGATATCGACTTTATCGCGGGCATCGAGTCGCGCGGATTTATATTCGCAGCGGCCTTGGCGGCTAGGCTGCGGCTGCCTTTCGTGCCGATTAGAAAGCCAAAAAAACTGCCATACATCACGATCTCGCAAAAATACAGCCTAGAATACGGCGTGGACGAAGTGCAAATTCACGTCGATGCATTCGGCGAAAAAGCGGGCGCAAAGGTGCTTCTAATCGACGACCTAATCGCTACGGGAGGCACGGCCAAGGCTAGCGTCGAGCTAATCAATCAAACAAACGCCGTTTGCGTAGAGGCCTGCTTTTTGATCGATTTAAAGGATCTGGGCGGTAGTGCAAATTTACGCCCGCTAACTAAAATTTACAGTATTTTGGAGCTATGATGGAAGAATTTTTTACGAAACTACTCATTGAGTACGGCTACATCATACTATTCGTCTGGTGCATAATGGAAGGCGAAATGGCGCTCATAATGGCGGGAATCCTCTCTCATCAAACGCATATGCATATCGCGCCGGCCATCTTCGTAGCAGGTCTGGGCGGCTTTGTCGGCGATCAAATTTACTTTTATCTAGGCCGCTATAACAAAAAATATATCGCCAAAAAGCTTCACACTCAGCGCCGTAAATTCGCCATCGCGCACATAATGCTAAAAAAATACGGCTGGCCGATCATTTTTATTCAGCGCTATATGTACGGCTTTCGCGTCATCATACCGATGACCATAGGCTTAACCGGATACAGCGCAAAAAAATACGCGTTTATAAACCTAATAAGCGCGTGGTGCTGGGCCGCGATCACGGTAATTCCTGCATGGATTTTAGGCGAGCACATACTTGATATCCTGCACAAAGCAAAAGAGCATTGGTACGTCGCAGTGCCGGTAGTAGCGATATTTTTGGGCGCTTTGCTCTACGGCTTTAAGCGCATAGAAAATAAAATTTTAAACGATAGGAGACACAGAAGTGCAGTTTCAACTCACTAATAAAAAATTAAGCGAGATCAAGGCCGATTTGGAGCTGATTTTCGTCGTAGATAAAAACCTAAAACATAAATTTATAAAAGACGAAAAGGCGTTTAAATTCGCCAACTACAATGGCGAAAGCGTCTTGCTTTTGCTAGAAAGCGGCAGGATCTACGTACCGCTTAGTAAGCTTGGCTACGACGAGCTTCGCATAGCTGCGGCAAAAGCCTACAACGCCGTAAAATCTCTAAATGTCAAAAGCCTAAAACTAGCCTCGTATCTCGCAGGCTGCCAAAAAATGAGCTTTCAAGCTATAACCGAAGGCTTTTTGCTAGGCGCATATGAATTTAACAAATACAAAGAAAAAAAAGAAAAATACGCTCTAAAAGATATTATTTTTAGCAAGGAAGAGTATAACGACAAGGAGGTCCGCGAAAACGACGCAAAGGACGGCTTTGCTCACGGCGAGATAATCGCTTCGGCGACAAATTTCACCAAAGATATCGTAAACGAAATACCTGAAATCTACACCCCGCAAAAAATGGCCGAGGACGCGCAAAATTTAGCCGAGTCTAGCACAAATTTAAGCTGCAAAATTTACGACGAGAAATTCCTCGAAAAAGAAAAGATGAACGCATTTTTAGCCGTAAATAAAGCCAGCGTCCACCCGCCTCGCCTAATCCACCTAATCTACAAGCCAAAAGAGGCGAAAAAGCGCATAATCTTCGTCGGCAAAGGGCTAACCTACGATAGCGGCGGACTTAGCTTAAAACCGGCTGATTATATGCTAACGATGAAAGCCGACAAAAGCGGCGCGGCTGCGGCGATGGGTATAATTAAAGGCGCGGCCGAGCTAAATTTGCCGTTTGAAATTCACGCTATTTTAGGCGCGACGGAAAATATGATCGGCGGCAACGCCTATAAACCAGACGACGTGCTGATATCTCGCAGCGGCGTTAGCATCGAGGTGCGCAACACCGACGCCGAGGGCCGTTTAGTACTCGCCGACTGCCTTAGCTACGCGCAAGATTTTAAGCCCGATATTCTCATCGACATGGCGACGCTAACTGGCGCTTGCGTGGTCGGTCTTGGCGAATACACTAGCGGCATAATGGGCAACAACGAGGAGCTAAAGGCCGAATTTAAAGCAAAAGCGGCAAAGAGCGGCGAGCTAAACACGATTTTGGAGTTTAACCCCCATTTGCGCGAGCTAATCAAAAGCCAGATCGCAGACATCAGCAACACAGCGTCCAGTCGCTACGGCGGAGCGATCACGGCAGGGCTATTCCTAGATAAATTTATAAAAGACGAGTTTAAAGACAAGTGGATACACCAAGATATCGCAGGCCCCGCATACACCGAAAAAGCTTGGGGATATAACCAAGCTGGCGCGACGGGAGCGGGCGTGCGAATGAATCTTTATTATCTATGCGTTATGGCAAAGGAGCTGTAATGGGACTAGCAGTAGGTATCGTAGGTTTGCCAAACGTCGGCAAATCAACCACTTTTAACGCGCTAACGAAAGCGCAAAACGCCGAAAGCGCGAACTATCCGTTCTGCACTATCGAGCCAAACAAAGCCATCGTACCAGTGCCTGATAAACGCCTAAACGAGCTTGCAAAGATAGTAAATCCTAATAAAATTCAGTATTCAACCATCGAATTTGTCGATATCGCAGGCCTTGTAAAAGGGGCTAGCTCTGGCGAGGGACTTGGCAATAAATTTTTATCAAACATCAGAGAGACCGAGCTTATTTTGCACATCGTTCGCTGCTTTGAAGATGAGAACATCACTCACGTCGAGGGCAGCGTCGATCCAGTAAGAGACATCGAGATCATCCAAACCGAGCTGATACTAGCCGACATCGAGCAGCTAAACAAAAAAATCGAGCGCCTAACTCGTGAAGCTAAAGCAAACGCAAAAGGCGCAAAAGAGACGCTAGAGACGGCAAATGCGCTGCTAGCTCACCTAAATGACGGCAAAAGCGCGAGCAGTTTCGGCAGCAAGGACAACGACGCGTTTATAAATTTAAACAAAGAGCTAAGGCTACTCAGCGCAAAAGAGGTCGTCTACGGCGCAAACGTCGATGAGGACGGCATCTCAGAGGATAATAAATACGTACAGGCGCTTCGCGAGTTTGCCGCGCGCTCGGGGCACGAGGTTATCAAGCTTTGCGCCAAGATCGAAGAGGAGCTAGTAGGCCTTAGCGACGAAGAAGCGCATGAGTTTTTAAGCTCGCTAGGCACGAACGAAAGCGGTCTGGAAAAGATCATCAAAACGGCGTTTGCGAAGCTAAATTTGATCAGCTATTTTACCGCTGGCGTCGTCGAGGTGCGCGCATGGACGATCGTAAAAGGCTGGAAAGCGCCAAAAGCCGCCAGCGTCATCCACAACGACTTTGAGCGAGGATTTATCAGAGCCGAAGTCATCGGCTACGAGGACTACATCGCGTGCGGCGGCGAAAATCCGGCAAAAGAAGCGGGCAAAATGCGCCTAGAAGGCAAGGACTATGTCGTTCAAGACGGCGACGTGATGCATTTTAGATTTAACGTCTAAGGCGCAAAATCGGTCAAATTTGGCTTTGCTAACCAAGCGGTTCTTGGCTAATTTGACCGCCTCCCCTTCTTGCCGCGCAGCTTACTAGTCTAAGCGAGGGCAAGATAAATTTTTGCATCGGCGTCTTGGATACTCTGGTAACCGCGCCATAAAATTTTAGTCTTTTAATGGCGCGATTAAATTTAGCTCAGCGCGGGTTTTGTCGCTCAAATTTGGCTCGGCGCTAAATTTAAGGAAAAATTTGAAAAAGATCATGGCCGTTTTCGTAACCGCGCCAATTTTACTCCGCATCAAAATAATTTTAAAGAATGCCAATGTCGCGCGATTT
>NZ_CALINL010000143.1 GCF_938045225.1 uncultured Campylobacter sp. | reverse complement strand
GCTTTTTTAAGTGATGGGCTAGATCAGCCGCGCTTAGCTCCTCGTCGATCGTCTCGTTTAGGTGCGAGTCTAGCAGCTCTTTGGCTTCGTTTAATTGCTCGTTTTCTTCCATCATTTACTTCTTTTTGTCGCTTGACTCGGCGGTTTTGCCTTTTGATTTGGCCTTTTTATCGGCGGCGTCTTTTTGTTTTTTAGACTTATCTTTGCTGGCATTTACGTCTTTTTTCTTTTTGGCCTCGGTTTTGGTTTCTTTATTTGTTTTGTCCTTTTTTCTATCCGTCTGTTTTGTTTTGTCTTTGTTATTTTTAGCGGACGAATTTGACTCTGACTTTTTCGCCTCTTTGCTTGATTTTTTTGGCTCAGTTTTGCTTGTCGCCTTGTTTGCGGCTTTTGCGGAGGTCAAATTTGACTCCGCTTTTGCAGATTTTGCCGCGGCTAAATTTGCCGTTTCGTTTGCGTCCGTTTTGGTTCCAGAGGAGCTACCTTCGGCCGTTGGCTGCACGGTCAAATTTGACTCTGCTTTAGTTAAATTTGAGTCCGTCAAATTTGCATCGTCGCTGCCGCTTGCGAGCTCGCTCGTCAAATTTGCTTCGGTTTTGGTCGCATTGTCTTCCTTGCTGTCACCATTTGTCTCTTTTATCAAATTTATATCGGTTTTTAAAGCGCCGATGTTAGTTAAATTTTCCTCTGCCCTTTTCGTCTCCGTAGTTAAATTTAAATCTCCGCTAGAAAAGGTAGAATTTGCATCCGTCATCGTCAAATTTACGTCTGTTTTTGGCTCGGTTATAGGATGCTCCCAGTCCATCGCCGCATCAAATTTCTGCTCTTTTTCAGGGATTTCATCCTTGTTGGCATACTCTTTTATCTTGTTTTCAAACTGTTTTATATATTTTTGAAATTTAGCGCTTTCATTTAAGGCAAATACGCTTTTAGCTACCTTTATCTCGGTCTCCGGGTTTATAGCGTTACCGTTTTTATAAACGCCGAAATGCAGGTGCGAACCCGTACTCATGCCCGTGTTTCCTACATATGCGATGAGCTGACCTTGTTTGACCTTAACGCCGCTTTTTATACCTTTAGCAAAGCCGCTAGTGTGCGCATATAGCGTCTCGTAACCGCTAGTGTGGCCTAGTATCACTACCTTACCGTAGCCGCTTTTAGTACCAACGAATTTAACCGTACCCTCGCCTGCGGCCTTTATCGGAGTGCCCTTAGGAGCGCCGTAGTCCACGCCTAGATGGGCCTTATAACGCTTTAGTATCGGATGATAGCGCTTGGGCGTAAAAGGCGAGGTAATACGAGCGTTTGCGATCGGTCTAGTTAGCAAAAATTTATCGTTTTTCTTACCGCTTTTGTCGTAGTATTTGTTTTCGTATTTATAAACCGTGTATTTTTTGCCACTGATTTCAATCGTCGCCCAGTATATCTCAGGAGAGCCGAACGTGCGTCCGAGCCTCATCTTTTGCGTATACTCCATCGCGAGCCTGTCGCCTTTTTTTAGCTTCGTAACCTCTTTAGCGCCCACTTCGCTCCTCATAGCTAGATAAAATCCATGCGCTAGCGCCGCGCTACCGGTAGCCTCTAGTATATCTTGCGAAGGATTCGAGACGATCGGCATACTAAGTACGCGCCTATAAGTCTGATACGAAATCGATGAGAGCTGAAATTTAAATTTACCTTCGTCGTCTTTATAAATTTGCGCTTGAAGCTCTTCGTTTATGGGGATGAGAACTTGTTTTAATCCGCCACTTTCGTCCCTTAAAAT
>NZ_CALINL010000142.1 GCF_938045225.1 uncultured Campylobacter sp. | reverse complement strand
AACTATATGCTAAACGAGCTTAAAAACCGATAAAAAGTGATAATATTATGAGATTAAATAATATATTTGTTTAAAATCATTCCGCCAAATTTCAGCATCTCGCAAGCCGCGGGGTTATATCATTATCAAATTTTAACAAGAAAGGGCAAAAATGACGCAGTTTGACGCAAGAAACGTCAGCATGGTGATGGATTTTTACGAACTTACGATGGCGGAGGGGTATTTTAAAAGCGCGGATCAGCCGCGCGTGGCGTTTGACGTTTTTTACCGCAAAGTGCCTAGCGGCGGCGGTTTTGCGATATTTGCGGGGCTTGAGCAAATCATTGAGTACGTAGAAAATTTTCGCTTTGAGGATAGCGACGTAGCTTATCTGCGCTCGTTAAATTTATTTAGCGAGGATTTTTTGGATTACCTGCGTAAATTTCGCTTTAGAGGCGATATATACGCATTTGCCGAAGGCACGATCATCTATCCGCAAGAGCCTTTTATGACCGTCGTGGCCTCGCCTATCGACGCGCAGCTCATAGAAACCGCGATCCTATCGCAGATAAACCACCAAAGCCTCATCGCGACCAAAGCTAGGCGCATCGTAAAAGCCGCAGACGGCAGGAGCGTGTTTGACTTCGGCGCCAGACGCGCGCATAACTTCGACGCGGCCGTATACGGCGCTAGAGCGGCCTATATCGGCGGCGTGGACGGCACGGCGACGGTTTTGGCGGCTAAGGCTTTTAGTATACCGACGACCGGTACGATGGCGCACAGCTGGGTGATGTATTTTGGCGACGAATTTGAAGCCTTTAAGCGCTACGCCCTGCTCTATCCGGGCTCCGCTTCGCTGCTCGTAGATACCTACGACGTGCTGCATAGCGGCGTACCAAATGCGATAAAAACGGCAAAAGAAGTGCTTGAACCTATGGGTAAGCGCCTAAAAGCCGTTAGGCTAGACTCGGGCGACCTAGCGTATCTATCTAAAAAAACGCGCGCGATGCTAGATGCGGCGGGGCTACAAGACTGCAAAATCATCGTCTCAAACAGCCTGGATGAATACACCATCGCCTCGATTTTAACCCAAGGCGGACGCATAGACGGCTTTGGCGTGGGCGAGCGGCTGATAACGTCAAAAAGCGATCCGGTTTTCGGCGGAGTCTATAAACTAGTCGCAGTCGAAAAAGAAGGCATTTTTAGCCCGCGTATAAAGGTCTCGGAGGCCGTAGAAAAGATGACTAATCCGGGTCTAAAAAAAGTCTGGCGCATATATAAAGGCAGTCAAGCCGTCGCCGATTTGATCACGAACGCGGACGAAACGCCCGACCTCTCAAAACCCTACCGCTACATAGATCCCGATAGGCCGTGGAAGGAGCTGTATTTTGAGGGTTGTACGGCGCGGCAGCTACAAAATCTAGTCGTAAAAGACGGCAAGCGCGCAGCCGAGCCGGCAAATTTATCGCAAATCAGAGACTACGTAAAAAAGCAGCTCGAAAATGAAATTTGGCAGGAGGAGCAGCGCTTTGAAAACCCGCACAAACACTACGTCGATATGAGCGTGGACTACTACGAGATGAAGATGGAGCTTTTACGTAGCACAAAAAATAAATAAAAAAACGAGCGGCTTACTTTTGCGGTAAATTTTATCGCGCAAACACAAGTTTATAGATGCGAGAGACTAAGCCGCTCGTTAAATTTTCATATCGACAAAAACAAAAGTAGCAAAATAACGGTTTTCGCTTTTTTAATATCAACCTATTTATTTGAAATATATTCCGATTTTAGCAATTTGGCTTGCAATAACACTAGCAAAGCCAGTATTTGGGATAAAATCAAGCTAGTTTATGATTTGGCTTCTGGCGTAAATTTGTTTTTAAAATCCAAATTTACGTGCAAAACCGCCAAAAATACCATAGAATAAACAGCCTAAAGGTCAAAGAATTAGCTTGATTTTAAGATTTCAATAGCTTGCAACGCTTTATACATATACACAATCTGCCGTTTATAAATCAAAGTATTGCTAATTATAACAGAAAAGATATTATGCAATCTTCCCATATGAAATATCCATGCCGCACAAAAGCTACTTTTCTAGCCCGCCCTCTCTCTTTCTTTGACTTCGGTCGAGATTGCTTCGTCTTAATTGTTACCATAATTATTTTACTTTTATTTGTTGTTTTGTTGCAAAACTCGTAGATAAAATTTAATGCCGTTAGGCATTATTTTAATAGTAGATTATCGCATCACTTACAAAGTACGGCTTGTCTTTGGGATTTAAATTTTAACTTGGGTTTTATCTCATGAGCCGTGCTGATATTTTAGGCGTTGTGTATCATTTTGGCTGATTGTTGCCGTAATTTTTGACTGTTTTTACCGGATAGTCAGCGAAAAATTGCCGCTGATAGTTTCTTTTAGCTGCTTTTTATTGCCATAAGTTTATGAAAAAGTTTTAAATTATCGTTAAAAACGTGATTTTATTGCTGTAACTTGCTGGGGGGGGGTGGTGGCTTTCTATATATTGCTTGAAATGGTGGCGGACATAGATTATTATCATCCTTCACGCTTTCGTCAAAAAAACACAAAAGACGCCTAGCAATGAGCTGGAAAGAGCTAGAAAAATATTAAAGGATAAAAAATGACGGCTTATGAAGAACTGCTTGCTAAAAATCTCGAAAATGCTGAATTTAATGAGCTTTATACCAAAACAAGACCCCTTTTTGAAATCAAAAAGAAACTTATCAAAGCACGTATTGACGCCGGTCTTAGTCAAGCCAAGATCGCAAAGCTAATGAACGTATCCCAAAGCGTAGTAGACAGGTTTGAGAGTTCTA
>NZ_CALINL010000141.1 GCF_938045225.1 uncultured Campylobacter sp. | reverse complement strand
TTGGAAAAGACTTCGGAGAGAAGTGAGTAAATTTGGCTAAAAGCTAGCCAAATTTATTGATTTACGATGTCGTAACCTTGTGGGATGACTGGAGTTAGCGTCTCTTTTGGGATGAGCGCGTCTTTTACCGGGTTGCTTAGAGTGATTTTTATCTTATTTGAGAGCTTGTCTTTATAATCAATCGTCGTTGGAAGCGTGTTTTTGATCGTTATAAAGTACTCAACCCCGTCATATATCGCCTTATAAAGTGTCGGCTGAATTTGCTCTGCGTGAGCTAAGACCTGCGTCAAATTTGGCGTATCATCTAGTCTTGAGATGATGGCTTGCTCAAGCTCATCTTCGATCACGACCACCTTGTTTTTGTCAAAGTAAATCCTCTTTGGTGTTGGACTTTCATATATCCAAAGTGCGGTGTTGTCGCTTTTAGCGTAAAATCTACCCTTGTAATTTACACTCTTGCCCTCGCTAAAGACAGTTTGAGTAAAGTCGCTTTGCAGGCTTTTAAAATTTAAGCCAGCACCAAATGAGCAAACTGCGACAAGAGATGCAACTAAAAATTTTCTCATTTTTTATCCTTTTTTTGTAGATGAGGAATTATAAAGATTAAATTTTAAATAAATTGTAAGTCTATTTTAAATTTCTAAAGATAGATATCCATTTTGCAGCTTTTAGGCAAAATTTAAAAATTAACCTTACTTTACTTTTGCTTTACTCTATTTTTGATAAAATTAACTACTTTTTTATGAAAGGCTTAAACTTGAAGATTTTAGTAACAGGTGGAGCTGGATACATCGGCAGCCACGTAGTAAAAGCACTTTTAAAGCAAGGCAGCGATGAGATAACTATCATCGACAATCTCTGCAAGGGCTCGCAAAAAGCACTTGAGGCACTCCAAAAGATAGGAAATTTTAAATTTATAAAGGCAAATTTAGAGGATGATCTAGGCGGGATTTTTGCGGAGGGCAAATTTGACGCGATTATCCATTTTGCCGCATTTATCGAGGTTTTTGAAAGCACTCAATATCCGCTAAAATACTACCTAAACAACACCGCAAACGTAGCCAAAATTTTGACCTATTGTAAGCAGTACGGCGTAAATAAATTTATCTTTAGCTCCACCGCGGCGGTTTACGGCGAGCCCGAGATCGGCGAGGTTGATGAGCAAACCGCGGCAAATCCGATAAATCCCTACGGCCGAAGCAAGCTAATGAGCGAGTGGATCATCAAAGACTACGCCGCTTCAAATGAAAATTTCAAATTTGCGATTTTGCGCTACTTTAACGTCGCGGGCGCCGACGAGGAGGGGCTCATCGGGCAAAACTATCCAAACGCCACGCATCTAATCAAAGTCGCGACGCAGACGGCTCTGGGCAAGCGTGAAAGCATGGGGATTTTCGGCAGCGACTATCCGACGACAGACGGCACCTGCGTGAGGGACTACATCCACGTGAGCGACCTAGCGGACGCGCATCTAAGCGCGCTGGAGTATCTAAACGAGCATGAAAAAAGCGAGACCTTTAACGTCGGCTACGGCCGCGGTTTTAGCGTAAAAGAGGTTATAGAAACGGCTAAAAAAGTAAGCGGGGTTGATTTTAAAGTAGTTAGCGCGCCTCGTAGAGAGGGCGATCCGGCGTGCCTCATCGCAAAGCCCGAAAAGATAAGAAAATTAACTAACTGGCGGCCTAAGAGAGAGGATCTCGCGCTCATCATAAAAACCGCGCTTGAGTGGGAGAAACGGCTGTGAGGATCGCAGTCGTAGGCACGGGCTACGTGGGGCTAGTTAGCGGCGCGTGCCTAGCTAAAATGGGCAACGACGTCATATGCGTGGACGTGGACGAAGCAAAGATAAACGCTCTAAACAGCGGCGTTATACCGATCTATGAGCCCGGACTTTCTGAAATCGTGGCTGAGTGCAGGGCAAACGGCGCGCTCAAATTTAGCGTCGATATAAAAGAAGCCTTGGCGCACGCTAGCGTGCTATTTATCGCGGTGGGTACGCCTATGGGCGCGGACGGGCAGGCCGATCTGCGATACGTGCTAGAAGTCGCAAAAAGCATCGGGCAAAATTTAACCTCGCCGTTAATCGTCGTGGATAAATCAACCGTCCCCGTGGGTACGGCGGAGAAGGTAACCGAAGTGATCGCGGGCGAGCTAAAAAAGAGAAACATAGACGTCAAATTTGAGGTCGTCTCAAACCCCGAGTTTTTAAAAGAGGGCGCGGCGGTTGAGGACTTTTTAAAGCCAGATCGCGTAGTTATCGGAGCTAGCAGTGAGTGGGGCTTTAGCGTGATGAGAGAGCTTTATGAACCATTTATGAAAAATCACGACAGGCTCATTTGTATGGACGTAAAGTCAGCCGAGATGACAAAATACGCTGCAAATTCGATGTTAGCAACCAAAATAAGCTTTATAAACGAGATAGCAAATATCTGCGAACGTGTGGGAGCTGATGTAAATTTAG
>NZ_CALINL010000140.1 GCF_938045225.1 uncultured Campylobacter sp. | reverse complement strand
CGCATGCCAGCGCGATGATAGCTTAAATTTTAAAAAATCTGATAAAGCCTGAAGATTTAAGAAAATTTGAGCTAATGACGCGGCGAGCAAATTTAACCAAACCAAATTTAGCGTTTAGTATAAAATTATCCGCATTTTAATAATAATAAATCTTATAAAATAGCGTTAAATTTTTTATAGGAGCAAAAGCATGAAAAAATAGTCATAGCGGTAGCCTGCGCGGCGGTTTTGTTTGGTGCGGGCGATGATGCAAAGAAGCTGCAAAGCGCTTGCGATGCGGGGAGACGCAAAAGGCTGCTATAATCTGGGCGTTTTATACGCGGAAGGTCAAGGCATAATCAAAGATAAACAATCGGCTAAGAAGTATTTCGGCAAGGCTTGCAATATGGGCTTGAAACAAGGTTGCGATAATCACAAAATCCTAAGCAAATAAGAGTAGCGGGCTAGAACCGCTATAAAACAGCTAAAATTTAACTCAAATTCAGCCGTTTTGATTAATTAAATTTAAAAAGCCGCCCACTCCGTCAAATTTGCAAAGCAAATCTCGGACTAGGCGGCTAAATTTAGCCTATTTCAGGCTATCTTTTTAGGCTATTTACGATAGAGAGCATATCATCGCTCGTCGTGATCGCCTTTGAGTTGGCTTCGTACGCGCGCTGGCCCGTGATGAGGTCGGTCATCTCTTCAACCAGCTGCACGTTACTCATCTCGACGAACCCCTGCCTGATCGTACCCAGACCGTCAAGACCCGCCGTACCGACTACGACCTCGCCGCTAGAGCCCGTCGGCAGATAGAGGTTGTCGCCCATAGAGTGCAAGCCTGCCGGGTTGATAAAATTTGCTAGCTCGATGCGGCCTACCTGCGTCATCTCGGTGTTGCCAGGCTGGAGCACTGAGACGGTGCCGTCGGTGCCGACTGAAACCTGCGTAGCGTCGGCAGGGATAGTCATCTGCGGCTGAAGCACGTAGCCGTCGGAGTTTACGATCGTGCCTTCGCTATCTAGCTTAAAGGCGCCGTTTCTAGTATACGCCGTCGTGCCGTCTGGAAGCTGCACCTGGAAAAAGCCGTTACCCGCAATAACCATATCGAGGTTGTTGCTAGTTTCTTTAAAATAACCTTGCGAAAATATCTTCGTTATCGCCGTCGGACGCGCGCCCAGACCCACCTCGATACCCGTTGGGCTTTTCGTCGTGGCGCTGGTTGCCGTACCCGCATACTCCATTACCTGATACATCAGATCGGCAAATTCGGTGCGGTTTTTCTTGTAGCCGATGGTGTTTACGTTTGCGATGTTGTGCGACGTAACGTCGATCTGGGTTTGCTGGGCGATCATGCCGGTGGCGGCGGAATAAATAGACCTCATCATTTCATTTTCCTCTTTCTACAGGCGCGTCGCGCTTTGGTTTTATACGTCGTTGCGTTTTATTTTGACTTCGGTCACATACGCCCAGTATGCTCCCTCGTCAAAATAAAACCCGCCTCGTCTAATCCACAAATCGCTTCCGCTTAGTCATTACCTTAGCTTTGAGCGCCTTATCTTTATTTGTTTAATTTGCAAAAAATATTCCAAATTTGCAGTCTTAAATTTTACGCTTTTGCATAAAACCGTCGCCGACTGTTTTTATGTCGGGCGAGCGTCTAAAATTTACAAATTCAGCGCGATTTCTCGCATTTCTTAACTGTTTAGCAAAAGACGTTCCAAATTTGCAAATTTGGGAAAATTTGAAAATATTTTGGCGGAAGTATTTTGAATTTATATTAGCGGCAGGGTTTTAATGCATAGCGATTTATGTTTATTAAAATTTAAAAACCTTAGCGGAAATATCTTTGAGCGGATTTGCGAGTCGTGCAAATTTTTACGAGCAAGACTAGGCACGTAGCCTGTCGCCGCGAGTAAAAATTAAATCTCTCGCAAATACGTCAAAGAGATAACGCTAAATTTAGACTTTCGTGTTAGCAAGCTTACTTATGGCTTCCTGATTTAGATCATCCATATGCGACGTCATCACCTTTTGATACATCTCGACAAAACGCTGCGTCTCGATGAGTCCAACCATCTCGGTCACGGCGTTTACGTTGGAGATTTGAGTGTATTTCCACGCGACCGCGTCTATCTCGCCGCCCACGTCTTCAAGCTCCTTTAAATTAGGCAAAACGTAGAGATTATCGCCCTCTTTGGTTAGATTTCGTATCTCTTTTGGCTGCGCGATATAAAGCCTAGCTAGCGGCTCCTCGTTTGAGTAGAGATTGCCGTTTTTATCAGCGGAAAAGCGCTCGCCCTGCGGGATTTGGATGCCTTGAAAATTATTTGTAAAATAATCGCTCGGCAGTACCTTGTAACCCTCTTTTGTTACCAAAAATCCGTCTTCGTCGAGATTAAACGAGCCGTTTTTGGTTAGACGCACGTCGCCGGGCTTTACCTCGACCAGGAAAAACAAATCCTCGCGTTTCATCGCAAAGTCAAGGTCGTTGTTTGAAAATTTAAGCCCGCCCTGGCTAAAATCCACGTATTGCTCCGAGATTTGCGGCACTCTATCGATAGTTCTGTTTAGAAATTTCGCCGCGTCTTTGGTGTGATTTTCTATCGGTAACTCGTCGCGGTACTCTTTAAAAATTCTCTCAAAATCCCCCACTACGACGTCGTCGCGTTTAAAACCGATCGTGTTTATGTTCGCTAGATTGTTTGCGATGACGTCTAGGCGATTAAACTGCGTCACCATGGCGCCGGTTGCTTGGTAGTAGCCGTTGTTCATTTACTTTTCCTTATTTTGACGACT
>NZ_CALINL010000139.1 GCF_938045225.1 uncultured Campylobacter sp. | reverse complement strand
AAAAAATAAGAAATTTGCAGTGATATTCGGCGCAAAAAGCTACGAACACGAGATCAGTATCGTGAGCGCCATAGCCCTAAAAAAGGTGCTAAAAAACGAGCCTTTGTTTATATTTTGCGATAAATTTAGAGAATTCTACCTGATAAACGGCGCCGATATGAAGGCGAATTTTTTTAGCTCTGGCAAGTATAAAAACGCCAAAAAGCTCATTCTTAAGCAGGGCGGATTTTTCGCGGGCGGGTTGCTCGGAGAGAAAAAGATCGAGGCGGACGTGTTTATAAATTTAGTCCACGGTATGGACGGCGAGGACGGCAAGATCGCTGCGCTGCTCGAGTTTTACGGCCTTAGCTACATCGGCCCTCGCGTGGAGGCTAGCGCGCTAAGCTACAACAAGGAGCTAACCAAACTACTCGCGCAAAAAGCCGGCGTAAAAACCCTAAACTACGAGGTTGTAAGCAGAGAAAAGGCGCCTAGCCTGCCGCTACCCGTGATCCTAAAGCCGCTCCGACTAGGAAGCTCGATCGGAGTAAGCGTGATAAAAGACGCCAGCGAGCTAGAATACGGCCTAGACGTGGCATATGAGTTTGATAAAGAGATCCTGGTTGAGCCATTTATCGAGGGCGTAAAGGAGTACAATCTAGCAGGCTGCAAGGCGGACGGAGAGATAAAATTTTCTATCATCGAAGAGCCTAAAAAGAAGGAATTTCTAGACTACGAGCAAAAATATATGAGCTTTTCAAACGAGAGCAGGGCGCGCGAGGCCGATATAAGCGCAGAGCTAGCCGCCAAGCTAAAACAATGCTTTGAGCGCATCTACAACTGCGGCTTTGACGGGGCGCTGATACGCTGCGACTTTTTCGAGATAAACGGCGAAGTCTATCTAAACGAGATCAATCCAAACCCGGGTAGCATGGCAAATTATCTATTTGACGATTTTGAGGGGACTCTGGAGCGACTCGCCGCAAGCTTGCCAAAAGAGCGCGAGATAAATATCGACTATAAATTTATCAACTCCATAACGTCGGCAAAGGGCAAGCTGTAAAGAGGCGTCAGCATTTTTGCGCGCCTATTTCTAGCAAATTTAACCGCTTTAAACGGCTTGTTTTTAGCGGCTTTTCTGTTTTATTGCTATTAAATTCTTTTAAATTTGACGGCTATTACGCTTGCTAGGCAAAATCGTGGCATCTTTTTCTTAAAGTGCCGATTGTAGCCCAAATTTGACTCGCTTACTTGCTATGCAACGGCTATTTTCATCAAATTTTACCACCTCGTCTTTGATATACTCGCAAATTTCACTCCAAAAATATAAAAAGCTCTAAAATAAATTTTAAAGAACATAATGTGCCATTATATTTTAATTTGAATTTAAAGATAATATGCTATATTTTACACAAAATTTTACGTAAAGAGCAGAAATGACTACTTTTAGCAAAGATGAAATTTACACGGCGACCGAAGTGGTGCGAAATTTTAGCGCCGTCTTGGGCAAGGTCGGCAAGGCGCAGATGAAGCGCGCCGTGATAGTCAAAAATAATAAATTTGAAGCCGTACTGCTAAATATGGGCGAATACGAGCGCCTATGCGAGGCCGTGGAGGTACTGCAAAGCATTTATGAGGCTAAAAAACGAGCCGGAAGCGGCGAATAATGGCGGTCAAAGAGGTAAAATACGGCGGCAAAATTTACCGCATCAGCTACGAGACCGTAAATCCGGCAAATAAGGACGTCGCGCTATTTTTGCACGGCTGGGGCGCGAACAAGGAGATCATGAAAAAGGCTTTCGGCATGTATTTTAAGGACTTTCGGCACGTTTACGTCGATATGCCGGGCTTTGGCGCGAGCAGTATGCACGGCGCGCTAGCAACGAAAGACTACGCAAAAATCATAAAATCCTTTTTAGACGAGCTTGGCGCAAGCCCCAAAATCATCTTCGGACATAGCTTCGGCGGCAAGGTCGCAACCCTGCTAAATCCCGAATATCTCGCGCTTTTAAGCTCGGCCGGCATCGTAGCTAAAAAGCCGCTTTGGGTGCGATTTAAGATTGCTTTGTTTAAGTTTTTAAAACTATTCGGCCTTGGATTTTTATACAAATTTTTTGCAACGAAAGACGTAAAAGGCATGAGCAAAACGATGTACGAGACCCTAAAAAATGTCGTCGATGAGGATTTTAGCTCTAAATTTGCGGATTTTGGCGGCAAGGCGTTTATATTTTGGGGCGAGGAGGACAAAGCCACGCCTCTAAAAAGCGGCGAACGCGTGAGTCGCCTCATCAAAAACAGCGAATTTCACACACTAAAGGGCGATCATTTTTTCTTTTTGCTGCATGCGCGCTACATCGACGGCGTCGTGAATGCTGGGTTAAATTTTATGGATTTGGACGATGAAAGTGGTATCGAGAGCGTAAAAATTTTAAGTCCGAAAAACCGTGAAAATTTGAACGTAGAAATTGAGAGCGCCGACAAAAATGGCGATCTTAAAAATGATTCTGAGCAAAATTTGGCCGAATCCGATCGTGCGGATTTGGAGACGAGCGCAAAAACCATCTCTCAAAGTAGCCTCTTTGACGAGCAATCGCAAAGCGGTAATTTGGCCGATAAAAACTCGCAGCCTGACGATACGAACGACGAAAACGACCAGGTTTTTACCAAAAATGGTTTTAAAGAAAATTTGTTTGACGGCCAAGAAATCGTGCAAGACAAGCCCGAACCTAAAAGCGACGTTTTAAACAGCGACGAACAAAATCAAATTTTACCAAAAGATGAGCAGGACGCTCAAAAAAGCCCCAAAAAGCCGGTGCAACAAACGTTTGATTTAAGCTAGAGTGCAAATTTAGCATTTTAGATGTCAGCATTAAATTTATGCTGGTTTGGCAGGCCTGCATCAAATTTACGAGCTAAATTTAAGCCCAAAATCTGTAAAATCTCGGCTGATAAATTTGCGTTTTACGGCGTAAAAAAGTAGGGCGGATAAATTTGCTCTCAAATTTAACGGAGAAACTATCAAAATTTACGCCAAGCAAATCGTAAAACGCTAAATTTGGCAAAAACGGCGCAAACAAAAGCCCGCTCAAGCGAACCTAGGAGAAAAAATGAACGAAACCCTCATAAATATCGGCCTTGCCGCGACGCAGATTTTATTTACCTTTGCGCTCGGATTTTACCTCATCACCTGCCTTCAGTGGTTTTCCTACAAGTTTGAGCGCGTGCTGTTTCACTTCACCAGGCCGCTGTGGCACATGTTTTTCCTCATCGTGCCGATCGTGCTTTTTTACGGGGCGGAGCGATTTTTCTGGATTTATTTTTACTTTGCGCTGGTACCGAGCCTCGCTCTTTGGCACAAA
>NZ_CALINL010000138.1 GCF_938045225.1 uncultured Campylobacter sp. | reverse complement strand
ACTGGATATTGAGTTGTCGGCTAGGCATCTTGATAAAATATCGTCCATTATTGCTTTATTATCTAGCCTTCTAGTATCTTCGCGGTAAGCAATCTCGTTTGCGTAGTTTGATAAGTAAAGCGTTCCTAGTTTATGGCATTAACCGTACTGCAAACGTCTAAATCTAGCGTTAAAGCTTTCCGATTGATTGTTATTCTCTCCGTTTAGTCCCGAATACTCTATTTGGTGATTTACCCTTTTTAAGTCGTAATGAGCTAACAAATCGTCGTAAGCCGAATTTTCATCGGTGTGAATTTCGCTGTTTGGCGCAATATGCGATTTAGCGATAGCTTTTATATCTACGTTATTCTCGCTTCTTAATATAAAGGTCTTAGTTTTACCTGCTCCGCTTCCAAGTAGATTTCTTTCTCTAAGCGATATGATAACTCGTTTATTAGGCTTAAAAGCTTTTCGTCTATCTATTCTATCTTTTATATTGTTAGCGGGTTTTATATAGTTTCCGACGTATACTCCGTCCATTTCGACTACTCCGCTAAGTTTTTCGTCTAAATTACGTTCCATAAGACTTTCTCTTATTTTATGTGATAAGACCCAAGCCGTTTTATATTGAACGTCTAAATCTCTACTAAGCTGTAAGGCTGAAATTCCTTTGGTAGCATTAGAAAATATAACGATAGCAAGAAGTATAACTTTAAAATCAAGATTATGAGAGTGAAATATAGTTTCGCTTGTAACGCTAAAGGTATGAAAGCAATCCTTGCAGCGATATTGCAATCTACTCTCTATAAAGTAGCGAGACGATGCGCTTCCGCAACTTGGACAAATAGGACTGCCTTTATTATCGCTCCAACGAATAGATTTAAAATATTCGTAACATTCTTTCTCGCTCATTGAGGCTATCTTTCTAACGGAGATTGTTCTAGCTTTAGATGAGAGAAGGAAGTGTTGGGACATTTTTAAGCCTTTTATGTATTTTTATTTTTAATATATGTATTATACATAAATATTACTTAAAATACTATAAGTTATTTAGCTAAATTTACTTGCTTTTAAATTAAGAAATATTGTATAATACGTTAATATATAATTAAGGCACATAATGAATTACGATGAGTTTTTATTAAAACTTAAAGAAGCAGGAATAGATAGAGACGAATTTGCTGAGCTTACTAAAACGA
>NZ_CALINL010000137.1 GCF_938045225.1 uncultured Campylobacter sp. | reverse complement strand
ATTCTCTGGTAATGTCAGTGGCTTTTTCAATGGAAATGCAACTAGTAAGCAGCTTGACTTTTGAACTACAGGAGCGCGCGTTTACGCTAAGGGCGCTAAGAGCCTATATCAAGGACGTCTCAAGCGAGAATAAATTTAAGCTAATAGCAGACGGCCGCGAGTTAGACTTTAGCGGCAGAGGCGCTATCAACGTCACTCCGAAAAAGCCTGAAATCACCATCGTGCCGGAGGGTAACGCTAGCGTGTATCTAGGCGTTAGTGCATCAGGCTATAAAAAGCTAGCCGTAAATCATAAATTTGACAAAAGAGGGCTTGATATCTACAGAACTTTCGTCGATAAAGACGGCAAAGAGATAGATATTAATGCGCTTAAAGTAAACGACGTCGTCTACTCTAAACTTACGCTAAGAACGGATAAATTTATCAGAAACGGCGTGATAAATGAGACGATTAGCCCTTGCTTTGAGGTGATAAACGAAAACATCGTACCAAATGCAAGAACGGAGGACACGAAAAGCTCTTTAACGCTCGAGCACCAAAACATAGAGGACGATAGGGTTTTGAGCTTTTACAGTCTTTACCGTAAAGACGATAAAAATACGCTTTATACGCCTCTTCGCGTCGTTATGAGCGGTAAATGCATGCTACCTGCGGTCATCACGGAAAATATGTACGACGAGAGCATGAGCGACTACGATCTAGCTCAGCACGAATTTATCGTCAAATGATCCTTTGCGAAGCGGCTTTTTAGCCGCTTCGCTTTCTTTGCCTAATCTTAAAAATAACCTATTTTAAACATACTATTAGCAAATTTGTAGTAAAATCCGACATTTTTTAAACAATTATTAAGGATAAAATATGGCGGAATTTTACGACGCAAAAGAGATAGAAGATAAATTTTATAAAATTTGGGAAGAACGCGGATATTTCGAGATAGACGCGAACAAAAACATCCGCAAAGACGGCCGTAAATTTTGCATCATGATGCCGCCTCCAAACGTAACGGGCTCGCTTCACATCGGACACGCCCTAACCTTCACACTTCAAGATATCATGACTCGCTACAAGAGGATGGACGGCTACAAGACACTTTGGCAGCCAGGCCTTGATCACGCTGGTATCGCTACTCAAAACGTCGTTGAAAAGCAGCTGCTAAATCAAGGTATCAAAAAAGAAGAGCTTGGACGCGAAAATTTCGTCCAAAAAGTCTGGGAATGGAAAGAAAAAAGCGGCGGTATGATTGTACATCAGATGCGCAAACTAGGCATCTCACCTGCATGGTCGCGCCAAAGATTTACGATGGATGAAGGGCTAAGAAAAGCGGTCAAAAAAGCCTTCGTAAATCTCTACGAAAAAGGGCTCATCGTACGCGAAAACTACATGATAAACTGGTGTACGCACGACGGCGCGCTCAGCGACATCGAGGTTGAGCATAAAGAAAACAAAGGCAAGCTTTATCATTTGAGATACTACCTTGCGGGAGAACAAGATAAATTTATCGTTGTGGCAACAACAAGGCCGGAGACCTACTTCGGCGATACCGCGGTAATGGTCAATCCAAACGACGAGCGCTATAAAAATTTGATCGGCAAAAAAGTAGTATTACCTATAATCGGTCGCGAGATCGAGATCATCGCCGACGAGCACGTCGATATGGAGTTTGGAACGGGTCTTGTAAAAGTCACCCCGGCGCACGACACTAACGACTACGAGGTCGGCAAAAGGCATGATCTAAAATTTATCACCGTTTTTGACGAAAAAGGTATCCTAAACGAGCAGTGCGCGCAGTTTAAGGGGCTTGAGCGACTAGAGGCCAGAGATGCTATCGTCGCAGAGCTAGAAAAGCTCGGAAACGTCGAGAAGATCGAAGACTACGAAAATCAAGTCGGCTACTGCTACCGCTGCAAAAACGTCGTCGAGCCATACATCTCAAAGCAGTGGTTCGTCAAAAAACAGATCGCGGACGACGCGATCGCAAAGGTCGGCGAAGGCTTAGCTAAATTTTACCCGGCCCACTGGATAAACAGCTTTAACGCCTGGATGCGCGAGCTTCGCGACTGGTGTATCTCGCGCCAGCTATGGTGGGGACATCAGATCCCGGTATTTTACTGTGACGCGTG
This sequence comes from uncultured Campylobacter sp., assembly GCF_938045225.1. GTDB lineage: Bacteria > Campylobacterota > Campylobacteria > Campylobacterales > Campylobacteraceae > Campylobacter_A. Next base: position 1,218 of record NZ_CALINL010000137.1, on the reverse strand, counting down.
CGGACACGAGTGGGCGGACGAAGGCGAACCGACGCAGTGTCCAAAATGCAAAAGCGCAAATTTCCATCAAGACCCGGATGTCCTTGATACCTGGTTTAGCTCGGGGCTTTGGCCGTTTAGCACGCTTGGCTGGGGTAACGGCGAGGAGCTAAAAAACGAAAAATGGTTTGACGGCGATTTGGCCGAATTTTACCCAAACAACCTACTAATCACCGGCTTTGATATCTTGTTTTTCTGGGTAGCTAGGATGATGTTTCAGGGCGAAAACGCGCTCGGCAAGCTACCGTTTGACGATATCTACCTGCACGCTCTGGTTAAAGACGAGCAAGGCAGAAAGATGAGTAAAAGCCTAGGCAACGTCATCGATCCGCTCGTTAGCATAGACGAATACAGCGCCGACGTCTTGCGATTTACGCTTGCGCTACTTGCCGTGCAGGGGCGCGACATCAAGCTAAGCGACGAAAAGATGAAGCTCGTGAGAAATTTCACGAACAAACTTTACAACGCGAGCAAATATCTGCTGCTAAACGAGTCTAAATTTGCAAATTTAAGCGACGCGAAAATCGAAACGAAGCTTGGTAAGTACATGCTAAGCCGCTTTAACGAGTGCGTGCGCGAGGTGCGAGAAAACATAGACGCCTACCGCTTTAACGACGCGGCAAACGCGATTTATAAATTTTTATGGGACGAGTTTTGCGACTGGGGCATCGAGCTTAGCAAAGCCGACAAAGGCAGCGTAAGGGAGCTTGGAGCGATATTTAAAGAGGCTATGAGACTACTAAGTCCTTTTATGCCGTTTATCTCCGAATACCTTTTCCACGAGCTTAGCGGTTCAAATTTAGAAATCGCGAGCTCGATCATGATAGAGGCGTATCCGCAGACTAACGAGTGCGACTTGCAGATAGAAAAGACATTTGAGCTAGTGATCGAGGCTATCGTCGCGATCCGCCGCGCAAAGGCGACCATCGAGCAAGGCAACTCAAAAATCCCAAAAGCTTTCATCAAGCTAAACGGAAACGAGAATTTGACTGAGGCGACAAACTACATTGCGCTGCTAGCTAAATGCGAACAGATCGAGTTTTGCGACGCCAAAATCGAAAACGCCGCGCGCGACGTGAGCGAAAATTTAGAAGTCTTCGTGCCGCTTGAAGGCGTGGATATGAGCGCGGTGATCATGCGACTGCGGTCGCAAAAAACCAAACTAGAAAAAGAGATAGC
>NZ_CALINL010000136.1 GCF_938045225.1 uncultured Campylobacter sp. | reverse complement strand
ATCATGATAAATAAAATCAAATCGAAGTTTAAAAGATGAAAAATTTAGTATTCGTTATTTCGCTAAAAAGCGACGAGGCGCGGCGTGAAAAGCTAAAAGAGCGGTTTAAAAACTACGGCGAATTTAAGCTCGTCGAAGCGACCGACGGTAGGGCGATGAGCGCAAAGGAGTATTACGGCTACGCGTTAGCTAGCCTTGAGGCTTACGGCAGGCTATTAAGCCCGTCCGAGGTCGGTTGCTCGCTCTCTCACGCGCGCGCTTACGAGGAGTTTTTAAAAAGCGACGCCAAATTTGCGCTCATTTTAGAAGACGACGTTATCGGAGACGAGGACGGCGTGAAAAAGGCGTTTGAAACGGCTGCAAAGATGCACGAGGGCTCGGTGCTCATTTGCGGCGCGCAAGACGGACTGGAAGGGCGATTTAGCGCATTTGGTAAAAAGCTGGAGGAAGATTTTTGGCTAGTCTCAAAGCGCTCTTACGGCACGATTTACCGAGCGGCTGCTTACGTGCTTGATAGGCGCGCGGCGGAAAAGATCTTGCAAACGCACAAAAAGGCGCTTTGCGTGGCTGATTTTTGGCGAATTTTGCTTTTGCAAAACGGCTTAAAAATGTATTTTAGTGATATTTTCGCACATCCAACCGATCTAACAGACTCAAATATCCAAGCCGAGCGGGTGCAAAGAGCGCAGGTAAAGGTCCCTCCGCTAGCTCGCCTAAACAGCTTAAAATATGTCGCCGCAACGCGCTTTGAATCGGCAATTTTAGGCTATGAGCGGATATTTAAAAGATAGGAAACTAAGCGATTATAAAGCTCAAAATTTATAAAATCAATAATTTTGAAGATTTATTAAATTTTCGCGCATCGATTAAAATTTGGAGAGAGAATGAAGGTTTTATTTATAATTTCGACCCTGCAAGCAGGCGGCGCCGAGCGCGTGATGAGCTTGCTGGCGAGCTATTTTGCGAAATTTCACGACGTAACGCTTTTAAAATTTGACACCAAACCGCCGTTTTACGAGCTAGACGAGAGGATAAAGCTGATCGATCTGCCTTTCCCGATGGTGAAAAAGGGTTTTTTCGCAAATTTAATCAGGCGCGTGAAAAAGTTTTTTTATCAGCGAAATTTGATCAAAAACGGCGGCTTTGACGTCGTTATCTCCTCGATGGACAGCACCAATATCAACGTGATTTTGTCGAATTTATTTATCGGTAAGCCGCTTTTTATCAGCGAGCATTCAAGCGCCGATTTTTTCAAAGGGCGCGGCTGGCTGTTTTTACGCCGCATGCTCTATCCGCTAGCTAGCGGACTCACGGTACTTACGAAAGAGGACTACGAGTACTATAGCTTCGTAAAAAATAAAACCGTGATGTATAATCCGATGTTTGAAGCCAAAAAACAGGGCTTGCCGAAGGAAAATATCATCCTTTTCGTCGGTCGCCTTATCTCGCTTAAGGGCTGCGACGTATTTTTAAAGGCTATGAGTTTAGTCGATAAAGAGCTTTTAAAAGACTGGAAAATCGTGATAGCGGGTGCGGGCGAAGAGAGGCAAAGGCTAGAGCTTATCGCGCACGAGCAACTGCATCTAAACGCCGAATTTATCGGGCAAACAAGCGACGTAGCTTCGCTTTACGAAAGGTCTAAAATTTTAGTCTCAAGCTCCAAAACCGAGGGCTTGCCAAACGTTTTAATCGAGAGCGTATTTTTTAACTGCGCTAGGGTGGCGACTGCTACAAGCGGCGCAAAAGAGCTCATCGAGGACGGCAAGGACGGATTTTTAGTACCGATAGACGACGTAAAAGCGCTCGGAAGTAAAATCGAACTCTTGATGCGCGACGAGGAGCTTAGGCAAGAGCTGGTAAAAAACGCCAACGAGCGCAAAAACGCCTTTAAAACCGATCAAATTTATCAAAAGTGGATGGATTTTATCACGCAAAATATAAAGAACTAAAATGCTAAAAGTAAGCATAATAATCCCAACTTACAACCGCAAAGAGCTTTTTGAAGCCGCCCTAAAAAGCGCGCTAGCTCAAGACTACGAAAATAAAGAGATCATAATCAGCGACGATAACTCGAATGACGGTACGCGCGAGCTTGCGCAAAGTTACGTCGCTAAATTTGACAACGTAAAATACGTCTTAAACCAAACCTACGACCGCGGTCCAAACGGCAATAAAAACAACGGCTTTGATCACGCTAGCGGCGATGCTTTCGTGATACTAGACGACGATGACTTGCTGATAGAAGGCGCTATAAGCAAGATGGCGGCCGTACTAGAGCAGGGGTATGCTAGCGTATGGGCGAACTGTTATTTTGAGATCGACGGCGAGCCGACGACGAAATTTTCGGGATTTGGACTAAATAAAAGCGGGGAAATTTCGCCGCAAGACTACTACGACGGCAAGATAACGGGCGAGTTTTTGATAATGTTTCGCCGAGATGCGATCGGTCAGAGGCGCTTTGAAAAGGGGCTTTACGGTAGCGAAAATACGCTTTGGATCTATCTTTTTGACTTTCCTGCTTACTATCTGCACGATGCGGTGCGTATTTACCGCTTTCACCGCAGCGACAGCGTCACGATAAACTCGTTTAAACGCCCGCTTTGCATAATGAAAGGCTACGCGATGACTGCGGAGCTTATTTTGCAAAAGATCGCCGAGAAAAACGAGCAAGCAAGCAACGCAAATTCGGCCGAGCCTAAATTTCGCGTAAACGATGCTCATATCGCGATCTTATATAAAATGGCGGCGTATTATGCTAAATTTGGCGGCGAATACAAAAAAATGTACGAATATCTTTTTAAAAGCCTCAAATTTAAATTTACCAAAGAAGCGCTGGCGATGCTGATTTTAAGCCCGTTTCCAAAGTCTATGATTTTGTTTTTAACTAAAATTCGCGTTTGGATATACAAAAAAACGCACGGCGAATGAAAAAATTAGCCGTTTTCCTCTACTCGATGGGACCGGGCGGCGCGGAGCGCGTGGTTTCAAATTTGCTCCCGGCTCTGTGCGAAAAATACGAAGTTCATCTCGTTTTGATGAGCGAGGTCGTAGCCTACGAGATACCAAGTGCGGTTAAAATTCACTTCCTTGAGCGCTCGGATCCTTATGAAAGCGGCGTAAAAAAGCTTTTTCGATTGGGGCTTTTGTTTCCGTTTTTAGCCTTAAATTATAAAAAACTTTGCGACGATTTGGCTATCGACCTGCATTTTGTCTTAATGAACCGGCCTTGTTATATCGCGCTTTTAGCAAGGATCGCCGGAGTAAAAGGACGGATGGTGATAAGCGAGCGCAGCTGTCCGTCGGTCATCTATAAAAGTGGACTTAGCGGATTTGCCAATAGAATTTTAGTTAAGGCGCTCTATCCTAGGGCCGATCTTATCCTAGCTAACGCGCAGGGAAACGCCGATGATCTCGTGCGAAATTTCGGCTGCGACGCCGCAAAAACTAAGGTGCTATATAACGCGGTCGATTTGGCTGCGATAAAGACTCTTGCAAACGAGCCGTTAGGGGGTAAATTTAAGCCGTTTTTTCTAAATATCGGGCGGCTTGATAGCGGTAAAAATCAAGCGATGTTAATAAAAATAATCGCAAATTTAAAAGACGAGCGCGCGACGCTTGGGATCCTTGGCAAAGGCCCTTTGCAAGGCGAGCTTCAAAATTTGATCTACGAACTTGGCGTAGGCGAGCGAGTAAAGCTGCTAGGCACGGATAAAAATCCGTTTAAATTTATCAAAAACGCGCAGTGTTTCGTTTGCGCTTCGCGGTTTGAGGGCTTTTCGAACGTGCTTTTAGAGGCGCTTGCTTGCGAGAGATTTATTATCTCCACCGATCATAAAAGCGGCGCTAGGGAGCTTCTGGGCGACGATGAATACGGCATCCTCGTGCCCGTTGACGACGAAAAAGCGATGGAGACTGCGATGAGGCGAGCGCTTGAGGATGAAAATTTAAGGCAAGATTATGAAAAAAGAGCGTACGGCCGTGTAGTAAAATTTGATAAAAATGCCGTCGCGGCGCAGCTCATAGGATACTTAGAGGGTGAAAATGGCGAGTAAAATTTCGGGACTCTTGGATAAATTTAAATTTTCAAAACAGACTTTATTTTTGATGCTTGCGGCGTTTATTTTTAGCGTGGTTTGTAGGCTGTACTGGGTGTATTGGGCGGGCGAGTATCAGCACTTTTTCTGGAACGATCAGCTGATGATCAGCACAAACGACGGCTACGCATTTGCCGAGGGCGCAAGGGATATGCTGGCTGGTTTTCATCAGCCGAACGACCTTAGCTACTACGGCCGTTCGATGCCGACGCTTACGTATTTTTTGTATCAAATTTTACCTTTTAGCTTCGAGAGTATTTTGCTTTATATGAGCGTGTTTTTTAGCTCGCTTATCGTTATTCCCGTGATTTTGATAGCCAAAGAGTACGAGATGTCCGGCGCGGGCTTTGCGGCGGCGCTGCTAGCTAGCATCGCAAACAGCTACTACAACCGCACGATGGCCGGCTACTACGACACCGATATGCTCACGATCGTGTTGCCTGCATTTAGCGTCTGGGCGATGATACGCCTCGCGCAGAAAAAAAACGTAAACGACCTTATTTTTATCCCGATTTTTATCCTGATAAACGACTGGTGGTATCCCAGCTCGTACTCGCTAAATTTTGCGATGCTGGGCGCTTTTTTACTCTATACTTTGATTTTTGATAGAAAAAACGCGCTAAATTACGAGGCCGCTATTTTGATGATAGTAGCGCTTACGTATATTGATTTTTACGCTAAAAGCGCGCTTGCGGTCGCTCTTTATCTAGCGATGAGATTTCGTCCGCAGATCTGGGATAAGCGCTCTGTCGCGGCTTGCCTTGCTTTAGCCGTCGCGCTTTTGGGCTTTAGCGGCGGGTTAAATCAAATTTTATTTCAGCTTAAATTTTACATATTTCGCGGAGTTTCCGAGAGTAGCGAGCCGGTTTTTCATTTTTATAACGTAAATAAAACGATAATGGAAATGAGCGATTATTCGTTTGAGTTTGAGTCGATAAACGCCTTTGCTAAGCGTATCAGCGGTCATATCGTTACTTTTGCTTTATCACTCGTAGGAGTCGCGGCGCTTTGTCTTAAATTTCGCTCCTTTTTACTCGCGCTTCCGATGCTGCTACTTGGTTTTTTGGCGCTAAAAGGCGGGCTTAGGTTTACGATCTACTCGGTGCCCGTGATGGCGATAGGATTTGGATATTTTGCGGCGCTTTGCGTGAGTTTTTTTAAAAAAGATAAAATTTTAGACAAATTTTGCACCGTTTGCGTTGCGGCATTTTTCGCGTTTTTCTTTTTATATTTTGATAAATATTACAGCCTTTCGCACGGTAAATCTCCCGTTTTTGCGCCAAATTTTGACGGCGAGGCGAGCTTTGGCGTATATCTAGCCACACTTGCGGCGGCGGCGCTTATTTGCGGGGCGGCTTATTTTATGGTCTCAGGCCTAAGCTCGCTCAAAAAACACGCGCTTTTAGAAAAAATTTGCGTCTTTTGTATCGCCGCGCTATCCTTGATGCCGTGTCTTGAGCATATTTACGGCTACAAAGTCGGCACGGTTTTTGCCAAAAGCGAGGTAGAGAGCCTAGATAAGCTACACAAGATCGCGGGGCGCGAGGACTACGTGTTAGCGTGGTGGGACTACGGCTATCCGATCCGCTACTACGCGGACGTCAAGACTCTCATCGACGGCGGCAAGCACCTGGGCAGGGATAATTTCGCCGTGAGCTTCGCGCTAGCTAGCAATCAACGCATGTCGGCAAATATGGCGCGCCTAGAGGTCGAGTACACCGAGCGAAATTTTAGCGAGAGATTCGGGTTAAATTTAAACCAGATGATAAAGGATTACAACGCCA
>NZ_CALINL010000135.1 GCF_938045225.1 uncultured Campylobacter sp. | reverse complement strand
ACTTCGGAAAATATTGTTAAAAACTTTGACTATATAAAATCCCATATAAATAGTATCAAGACTCTAGATAGTACCGATAATGCAAAGATAAATTTCATAAAAGCACAATACGACGCCGTAAAAGACGTAGTATCTAGGGACGACAAAGATAACGGCGTGTATGAGGTCAACGAACAAACCGGCAAAGCAGCCATGAAACCAATCGACGTAAAAGACGGTAAGGCCTTTACCTAGGAATACTCAAACGACACGACGGGCGTAACGTATAGGATAGAATTTGGCAAAAGAGACGCTCAGCCTGAGGGCTCGGATATAAAAGTAGATATGCCGGACGGCAAATTTTATAACGGCGAAAATATGATCAAGGACTACAAGATCTCAGCCTATAAAATTTACGAAAAAGACGGCTACAAAGTAACCGAAGAATACACGCCTAGCGTCTCAAAAATAGAAGACGTCACTAGAGATAAATTTGACGACAAAGGAATACTGGAAGAAAAAATACTAGAAAGAAGAGACGGACAAAAACTCACCCTAACCTACGTGGACGGCAAACTAAGCTATGCTAGCAAAACCGATCCAAAATACGTAAATACCGATATAAACTTCGAGATCAGCAAAGATAGCGAAAATCTGGACTACAAAGGCAAGTTGTATCTAAACGCAAGCTCGCCAGAACACTTAAACCCTCTTACGCCGAATTTCAACTACAAAGGTAAAGTCACGGTAACAGATAGCGCGCTAGATACGAAATGGACCGCCGATATCGGAAAAGACGAGGTGGTCTACCAAGCATACGATGGACGATTCTCAGACGACGTAACACTAGTGTCAAAGGCTGCATATACAGTCAATAGCAGCTATGGAGTCGATACTTTTGATATAGCCCAGACCCTGCAAGAAAATGCAAATTTGAAAAAAATAAGCACCAACGCCGACACGAACAATCTATCAAACGGCTCAAAAATGGCGGTACTAGACAACGCTCAAGATAAAATCATGCTTCCATCAAACATCACCGAGCTAACAAGAGCGCAAGAGGGCGTAAATCTGCAAAATGTCGAGGAAAAACTATCTACGCTCGGAGTCGGTAAGGCGCAGTATTTCTTGCAAAACGTAGGAGAAAATAAATTTAACGCCTATATGGCGCTAAATACCGACGGAGTCGAGGGCTATCAAAAGGATAGCGATACCTTGATAGAGGTAAAAGATGTCGAATCTAGAAGCTATTTTACAGAGCTAAAAGACGGCGCGACCTCGATCTATAATAAACTAAACTCCGATTTTAACGCTCCAACTCCGTCTAGTTTTGAATATGTAGTAGCTAAAGACGTAGTAGATGGAAAATCTAAAATCTGGGAATACGAAGATACGGTAGCAAACAAGACGTACCAAATAGTCTTTGAAAGAGCTCAAGACGAAAATAGCGGGTTTAAATTTGCACAAGGAGTATTTTTTGATAAAAACGAAAAGGTGCTAAATACGACCGGTTGGCAAACTAGAGCAAAGGTCTACGAGATAGACAAATCTACTCCAAACGTCGAGATCGTAAAAGCCCTAAGCAATAATGAAGGCGGAAGAGTCATCCAAACCGTCACAAAAACCTACGACGATTCTAATAAGCTAATAAAGCAGGTATTACAAGACTTTTCGTACAGTCAAAACGACAAAACCGTAGACGTAACCTACGAAAACAAACAGATAAAATCGGCTACAATAACAAGCGCAGAATATACCAATAAAACGGTAAAATTTGACGTTAGCTCAGATAACGACGCTTCGATGCTAACGACAAAATCGCCACTTACGATGGATTTATCTAAGCCCTGGGATCTAAGCCCGTTAAGCGACGTAACAAAAGGACTTAAAGGTACTGCGACTATAACCGACAAAGCGCTAGATAAAAAAGCCGTAGCCCAGATCGGAGATACGCAAACGACGTTTAAAATCTATGAAAATATAAACTCGGATAAAATAACTCTCATCTCAAAAGCCCAGGGAAATGACGGATCGTTTTTGAGCAAAGAGGAATTTGACGTCAAAGAAACTATCGCCCAAAATCCGGATCAAAAAGAGATATCGATAGAATCAGGCACGGGAATGATGAAAATATCAAAAAACGAAAAAATCAAACTACCTGACAATATCGCAAAAATCTCAAAGGCCGCAGACGGCACGGATTCGTCAAATTTGACGGAAAAGCTAGCAAATTTGAAAAACGGCGAAGGCACTTATTTCTTAGAAAACGTAGGAGCGGATAAATTTAACGCATATCTGGCGCTAAATACGGACGGAGAAGAAGGCTATCAAGAGGGCAGCGATACCTTAGTCAAAATCTCCGGCGTAGCTTACGGTACTGGATTTAGCGACGTAGACGGCGGATACACAATGTTAAGCTAAATTTAAAACTAAAAGGGGCTAAATTTGGTCCCTTTTTACATCTTGTTTTTTTCGCTAATTTACTATCAAATTTGAGTCATTGTCGCAAGCGCCAAATTTTGCCGTCGCCGTTAATTAATAAATTTAATGTCGTGAGTAGAAAAGGTCGTCCGCTCCGCAAATTTAACTAGCGAAGCGGCGGAAAGTAGAAAATTAAAAATTAGACTTATTTTCTTCGACCCATTTGTCGATGCGTTTTGCGTAGTTTTCATCGCCCTTAACGTCAAGCGCGAGACCGATAAATTTGCCGTTTACTAAAAACGCGGAGTGGTTAAATTTATATCCGTCCACGTCGCTAGCGCCGAAAATTTGCGCATCTTTTAGATACGGCAGAAAATCCACCGCGCCGCTAAAAAGCGTTTGCGGGTGGTTAGCTTGATTGCCGATGGCTACGATGGCGGCTTTTTTGCCTTTACTGCCGGCTTTTAAAAGCGGTAGTTTCTCCGCCCAATCAGACTGCAACTCGCCGTTGCCGTAGCTAGGCGCCGCTGCGATGATAACGTCAAATTTAGCAAAATCCTCTGCCCCAGCGCCCTTTACGTCTACTAGCTGCGCTCCTATTTTGCCCGCTAGATACTCGCACGCGCTCTTTGTGTGCCCCTTTGTCGTCGTGTAAAAAATACCAACGCTCATTTCGTTCTCCTTAAAATCAAATAAATTAATACCTGAATTATAACGAAATGATACTTAATCTATCTTATTTCAAATCACGCTTTTATTTGTTGTTTTCTATGCAAATTTCGGCGTATTTAAGCCCCAGCTCGTAGGCTTTTTCATTTTCGGCGTAGACTTTTTTAGGCACTTTTGAGAGCATTACGCGTTTAACTAGCTCAGCATCCAAGCAACCGCTCATCTGTACAGCCACTGCGAGCGCGACGACGCTTTGGGTTATGACGTTGCCCACTTCGTCTTTTGCGATGGAGATGATCGGTATTTCGTAAATTTTCCAGCGCTTTTTATCCTCGTCGCTAGTGCGAACCAAATTTGGCTCCACGACGATGATGCCGCCATCTTTTACGCCGTCTTTAAACTGCTCGAAGCTAACCTGCGCGGTAGCCAGCATAAACTCGATCTCGCCCTCGTTTGCGTACGGGTAAAATATCTCGCGCTCGCTCAAAATGATATCGACCTTTGTCGGTCCTCCGCGCACCTGCGAGGTGTAGGTCGAGGCCTTGACGCCGTATCCGCCCTCCTCGATCTTGGCCGCGGCTAAGATCTCGCCCGCCAAAATAACGCCCTGACCGCCCACTCCGACGAATCTCAACTGCCTTTTCATTTTAGCGCTCCAAAGTCGATTTTCTCGCCGTCTCTAGCAGCTTTTATCACCATGTCGTAGGCCTTGGTGTACTCCATGCGCGACTCGTCTTTGTGAAGCACTCCGAGCGGAAATTTACCATCCCGCTCATCCTCGCTCATCGCGTCAAATTTAGCCTTGCTCACCGTGCGGCCGTCGATCCACTCCAACATCTGCGTAGCTTGGCCCATTTTATTTTTGCGGCCAAGGTTTATGTGGCAGTTTGAAAATACGTCAAAAAAGCTGTATCCGTCATGCTCGAAGCCCTCGGCAAATATCTTTTCCAGCTTTGTGGGCTCTATCACGCTACTGCGCGCTACGAAGGTTGCTCCTGCGGCGGTTGCGAGCTTGCACGCGTCAAAATTCGGATCGATGTTGCCCTGCTGCGCCGTCACCGTCCAAAACCCGGTCGGCGTGGTCGGGCTGGTTTGGGAGTTTGTTAGCCCGTAGATGAAATTATTTATCAAAACGTGGTTTAAATTTATATTTCTGCGGCATCCGTGGATCGTGTGATTGCCGCCGATAGCTAGCCCATCGCCGTCGCCGGTTACCACGATGACGTGTTTGTCCGGGTTTGCTAGCTTGATACCCGTGGCATAGGCTATCGCGCGCCCGTGCGTCGTGTGGACGGTGTTGCAGTTGATGTAGGAGCTAAAGCGTCCCGAGCAGCCGATACCCGAGACCACGCACACGTCGTTCATATCCCACCCAAGTGACTTAGGCAGATGCTGTGCGGTAGAATAGCCAAAGACTCCATTGTATTCTATAGAGGGTTTGCCTGCCGTGGCCTGCTTGGTGGTTACAAGTATGACACCCGCCGAACCCGCATAAGCACCATAAATGGCTGCCGAGGCGGCATCTTTCAATACGGTTATCGATACAACATCACTCATATTAAAAGGTGCACCGGGTACACCATCAACCACATATAAGGGAGATTCGCCGTTGGGTGAGCCCATTCCACGAATCGTAATCGTTGGTTCGGCGCTGGGATGACCACCATTTGCAACAACCGAAACCCCCGGAATCTGACCTTGAAGCATTTGAGACACGTTGCTTACTGGGCGTTTTTGCAGTTTATCTACATTGTCAACAGTCGCTACAGCGGCTGAAAGATCGCCCTTCTTTGCCTTGCCATAGCCAATGGCTACTACCTCGCCAAGCAGCGAAGCGTCTTCTTCCATCGTGAAATTAAGCTTTCCTCCCTTCTCAATCTTTTTCGTTATATTCTTATAACCGATTGAAGAAATCTGCAAAGTACTGCCTGGTGATATCATCAACACATAGTTTCCGTCTAAATCAGTGACTGTACCATTGCTCGAACCCAGCTCTCTTACTGTTGCATTTAGAATCGGATTATCGTCAACATCAACAATCCTTCCTGTTACTTTCACCTTGTTTTGCTGCACAATTCCCGAGACTTCAGCTCCTGAAATGCCTCCCATTACAGGTGAAGGAACCAAAAAAGACAAAGCAGATAAGGCTGCTACCGTCATGATTCGGTATCTGCAACCCAGTAGTGTTTTTTCCTTTTCCATTCGTTTAGATTTTAATTTATAAATTTTAGGCTTAACATTCCTACGCGTATTGAGACAAAACGTGAGCCGATGAACCATAAAGCAGCACCTTTCCTGAGCTTTGTCATTAGCCGACCAACGTCAGTGTGTCTTGTTTTTCAATGTCAGTGAACGCTCGTTTTCCACGCCAATGCTGTATCATTTCAGTGAGGTTAACCCACCCTCTACAGCCTTTCGCAATGCCATCTGATTCGCGGTGACTCGTCCGAAGAATACGTTTTCATCATGGTTTCATATAAAGCGGAACTTCACCTCTTAGGTTTTACATTTAGGTTTACAAATAAGCATCGACCACAAAGATATATAAAATAAAAGAATATATTGTTCTTTTTGCACAAATAAATTTCCAAATTGTACACAATTTCATTACTTTCGTAATGTAAGTAGGCTATTTTCACCTTTTCTTTCAGAGATAAACGCACATAAAATACCCCTATCTTGTCCGTTAACAAGCACGATATTAAAGCGTTACCCAAATGTATCTATGAAATGCTTTCCCTAAAAACATTCTTTCATATCCCAACCCTCATTTTTCAAAATGATACAAATGGTGTTGTGAAATG
>NZ_CALINL010000134.1 GCF_938045225.1 uncultured Campylobacter sp. | reverse complement strand
CGGGGTAGCCGATGCGCTCGGCGTAGAGCTTGATGTTTTCTATCGTTTCGTTGTTTAGCTTTTCGGTGCCGGGCACGATGGGGATGCCGTTTTTATTCATCAGATAGCGAGCGATGTTTTTGTTGCCCATTTTGCGGATGACGTCGGCGGTAGGCCCGATGAAAACCAGCCCCGCGTCCTCGACCTCTTTGGCAAATTCGTAGTTTTCGCTCAAAAATCCGTAGCCCGGGTGTATGGCGTCCGCACCGCAAGCTTTTGCGACCTCAACGATGCGCTTGGCGTCTAAGTAGCCCTTGATCGGGTCGATGCCGATCTGGTAGGCTTCGTCGGCTATTTTGACGTGCAGGCAGTCTTGATCGGGCTTGGTGTAGATGGCGACGTTTTTAATGTGTAGGTCTTTGCAGGCGCGGATCACGCGAACGGCGATCTCTCCGCGGTTTGCGATCAAAATTTTATGTATCACTTGGCTTTCCTTTCTTATCGTTTTTTGAATTTTACTCTTTTTTGCTTGCTGATGCTTGAAATTTGCTTTATATGCTATATTTATGGCGTAAGATAACATAAAGATTTTTTATAGACGATTAAATGCGGCAAATTTAGCGCATAAATTTGAAATTTTATATACTTGCGGTAAATTTAATGCAATAAAATAAGCGAAAAAACGAAATTTTTGTAAATGCGTCAAAAATTATGAAAGATTTAAGAAACCTTTGGCTATACTTCACACTTCTTTTAAAGTGCGCTCGTAGCTCAGCTGGATAGAGCATTTGATTGCGGTTCAAAAGGTCAGGGATTCGAATTCCTTCGAGCGCACCATTTATCCATTTCTTAAGTTTTATTTTTTATTCTTTTCTTTTCACAAATCACGATTTTATCGGGGTTTGAGTTGATTTTAGCCTTTCTTTTGTTTTCTTTGCTTTTTTTCTATTAATTCCTTATTTTTAGCACTTTCATTTGTAAGTGTATCTCTAAGTTCATTTGTTTCTGTGCTTACAATCCCCTCTATATTCTTATTATTCACTCTAGATAACAATGTAAGTCCTAAGGTTATCAAAAATACAGCAACAAGAATCATTATTTTAAACATGTTTTTCTGTATCTTTGTTTCTATCTTAACTTCATCATTTTCTTCAATATTACGTTGGAGTTCTTTCGTATTGTTACTACCATTGACTGAATTAGGTTGAAATTTTTGATATTCCTTCATGGTTTGATAGTCTAGGTCTTTTCTATCCACCACAAAAATCACTTTGTCAATATAGTCCAACTCTGTTGCCAAACGAGCAGTTTTAAAACTAGTCAAAGTTTTCCCAGAACCCGTCGTATGCCAGATATAGCCACAAGCATTGATAGTGCCAAAGTTCTTCATTTCATTAG
>NZ_CALINL010000133.1 GCF_938045225.1 uncultured Campylobacter sp. | reverse complement strand
TGGACTGCGCGGCTACAATCAAAAAGACCCGCTAACCGAGTATAAAAAAGAGAGCTTTAACCTCTTTATGGAGCTCGTTAGCCGCATTAAATTTGAGAGCATCAAGCTACTAACGGCCGTGCGCCTAAGCTTCTCCGAGCCTACCGAGTCTGCGCCGCAAGAAGCTCAAGACAGCGAGGCTGCTAGCGCGTCCGAGAGCGAAGAAAAGCCTGGTAAAAAAGTATCTCGAAACGACCCGTGCCCGTGCGGAAGCGGTAAAAAATACAAAGACTGCCACGGAAAGAGCGGCCCTAAAAAAGGAGCTTTTGCGGAGGATTGGGATAAAATTTAGCTTTGGGGTTTTGGTGGCGGCTTGCTAAATTTAGCATTTAAGTTAGCCGCCGTTTTTATAGTGGCGCGAACTCGTAAATTTAACGCCTAGCTTTTGCAAGCGGTTTAAAAATTTGGCGTCAAATTTACACGGATGGACGATTTAAATTTTAAACTCGCCTCAGCGCAAATTTAAACAAGACAAAGCGACGCAAAAGTAGCGAGCAAACCAAAGCCCAAATTTAAACAACGGAAAATCAAATGAGCCTAACCAAATATCTACTTTTTAAATATCTACGGTTTGATAAAACCCAGCCGTTTATCATGCTTTCGGCACTTTTGGCGTTCCTTGGCGTCGGCGTCGGGCTCATGGTGCTCATCGTCGCGATGGCGATCATGAACGGCTTTGATAAGGAGTTTGAGCGCAAACTTTTTACTATGAACTACCCGATCACGATCCTCTCCGCTATCCGCGGCAACATCGACGAGAGCGACGTTAGCAAACTCAAGCAGAAGTTTCCGAATCTCAAATTTAGCCCATATATCATGAGTCAGGTTATCATCAAGGGTGCAAATAGCTTCGAGGGCGGACTGCTTTTTGGCGTAAATTCGGCCGACGAAAAGCAGATAAACTCGGTCGTGGCGGCAGGCCTTGAGGACCGCGAACTAGACGGATATGGCCTGCTCGTAGGACAGGGCGTCAAAAACGAGATGATGATAAACGAAAACGACAAACTCACGCTCATTTTTACTAAAAACGATCCGAGCGGTTTTGCGCTAACGCCTAAAATGAAGCGCTTTGACGTAGTGAGCTCGTTTAGCTCGGGACTCGTGGCCTACGACAAAAGCTACCTCTACACGAGCGTGGAGGCTCTGCGCAAGATACTCGAGTACGATGAGGGCAAATTTGACGGTATACACGTGTTTTCAGACGATCCGTTCGCCGATATCGAAAAGATCTCGCGCGAGCTACGCCTAGGACAAAAAGCTATCGGCTGGTGGCAGCAAAACGGTAACTTTTTCTCCGCTTTGGCGCTCGAAAAGCGCGCGCTTTTCATCGTTTTGATGCTCATCATCCTGGTTGCCTCGCTAAATATCGTAAGCTCGCTACTCATGACCGTCATGAACCGCCGCCAGGAGATCGCGCTACTGCTCTCGTTGGGCGCCAGCAAAGCCGAGATAAAAAAGAGCTTTTTTGCTCTCGGTGCTACGATAGGCGGAGGCGGGATAGTGTTTGGGCTCGTGCTCGGACTCTTTGGCGTATGGTTGCTCGGTAGCTTTGATATCGTAAATTTGCCGGCCGACGTCTACGGCAGCGCGAAGCTTCCTATGGAGTTATCTTTGATCGATCTTGTTATGATTTTGGTCGGGGCGGTCGTTATCGTGGCGTTTTCGTCGTTTTACCCCGCTAAAAAAGCTGCGCAAATAAATGTACTCGAGACGCTTAGGAATGAATAAATCGGCATTTTAGCCGAAATGTTTTTAGGTTAAATTTGAGCGAATAAAAATTTGCCGTTTTGACCGCGCTGGCTCGTCTATTTTTTGAATTATATAAAAAGTGGCGAAATTTTATTTATATAAAAATACGCCGCTTTAAATTATTTTCGTTCGAATTTTTATTCTCGTGCGTGTAAGTTTTTTAAATTTAAGCCGCCGTCGGCATCAAATTTGCCCTCAAAACTAGAAATTGTACATCGTGTAAGGTATCCGCAACCAAGTAGTAGCCGTAAGTTTGCCTATATTTTGTTATACTGCAACGGTTACTAAATTTACTTACGGCATTTAGAAAGCCATGCTTACGGTCGGCACTTATGCCAAATTTACGCCATATTCGACTACCGTTTTGAAGTGAATCGTATCAATTTGCAAGCAAAAATTTGAGACCCTTTAAGGTATAATGCCTAAAATTTAATCCAAATTTGGAGAGAAAAATGACGAATTTCGAGTATGCGCGCCGCATTGCCGAGGCTGCGAGACCGGATCTTGATTTAGATTGCAAAGAAATCGATCTGCAGGATAAGTTTTACGGGCTTTTTCAGTGCTTTATGCCCGAGGGCGTGGGCGTGGGAGCGGTGTTTGCGCCGCTGCAAAACGGCGAGGCGCTGCAAGCGCGCATAATGCCGATCTACGCAGTCACGGCGCAGCAAACGCAAGAGGCGTTCGATCAAGGCGTTGCGCCGGGGTATTTTTGCCCGCCGCAGGATCCGAAATTTGATGACGAAGCGCTTAAGAGCCTAGCTTTAGCGCACGTTCGAAATTTAAAAATTTTCGCCGAGTTTCTAGGCAAGAACGAGCTTTTAAAAATGCTTGGCGAAATAAAATCGGCTCACGTGCAGGAGAGCTTTGATCTCGCGCATAACAAAGATGAGCTTGCGGACGCCGTCTATGAGGCGATCACGGAGTGGATGATAGATTCGCCGAAATTCGATACGAAGCTATGGGTGCTCGGCGAGGCGTATTATTCGATCAACTGCGACTACCTGCTCTCGGAGGACTTACAGTATCCAAACTACGCGCAAAGACCGCAGGAAGACTTTTTGAAGCCCTACTTCGAGCTGTATCTAGCCGGGCGGCAGGTCGCGTTTGAGCGCGGCGAGGTTGTTGTTTTTTTGCGTTAAATTTACACCGGTAAAGGAGCTAAATGCAAACGGACGCTTTTGGCTGGCTAAAATTTTGAGCTATGCAAATACCTAAGGCTCTATGATGCCGGGCTAAAAGCTGACAAACGAGCATCTAAAGGGCGCCGTTGGTAAATTTAAAAGCGAGTTTAGCGAGGCGCAGCGGGACTATGCGCTGGGTGAACTTTGCCTCGAAATTTTAGACGAAAATAAAAGCGAGCTAAAAAATCTAAAAAATCGCAACAACGGCGAGCTACCGTTTGAGCTCAGCGAACTAGTCGGCGAGTATCTGAAAGGGCTCTGCGACGCAGGCGAGATGCTGCATCTGCGCTTGTCGTACCAGATATGTACGCGCGTCTTGCGGAAGCTTGATAGGAATGAGCTTTTGCGCCGTGCATACAGCCATGAGCATTGCGACGCACGAACCGTGGAGCTATACTTTTGCATGCTACTAGACGCGCTATACTGGGGCGCGCACCACTTTCCAGAGGGCTGTCTGATAGAGCGCGCACGCTACGAACGACTGATCCGCGAAGCTCGCGACGTAAGAGAAAAGCACGAGACAAGCGCGCGGTTAAATTTAGATTTTGAAAACTTAGTAAAGCTTTACGAGTGCTATTTTGAGTTTAAATCTCGCGGCGGCGAGGTCGATTTTTACGCACTGTGCGAAAAGGCGGGGCTAAATTTTTGCGCCCGTAAAGTCTTTTTATTATGAGTAGCAAGCGGTCGCTAAAATTGGCTATAAATTTGAAATGAGCGCTAAATTTGCGGCTCAAATTTTGGCGTTTAGTTTGTCGCAACGATACGCCGAATTTTAAAATTTAAGCAAAAACGGCTCGCTTTAAATTTCAGCTCAAATTTACCCCGCGCCCCGCAAATTTAGCAAAATGCACAAATTTACTTCTACGCTGCGATATTTTGCAGATTTTCAAAGCTAAATACGTTTAGTCCGTTTTTGTATTCGTAGCTTAGAGTTAGCTTGTGGGCTTTGATTATATTTTCTACGATGTAGAGCCCCAGACCGAAGCTTTTTTGCGCGCTTTCGCCCTTGGTAAATGGCTCGACGTAGTGGCGTAGTTCCTTTGACAACCGCTCGCCTTCGTTGATAAATTTGATCGACTCTCGCGTGATAGTTATATTTACATGCTTGTTTGGAGAGTATTTTAGCGCATTATCTATCATGTTTTTTGCGGCGATCGCTAGCAACTTAAAGTCCGCGTTTAGGTTCACGTCCTCTAGCTTGCTGATCGTAACCTGTCCGGGATCTACCATCGCGATATCCAGAGCCTCGTCGATGATGTCGTCGATACGGCAAATTTTAGTGTTATTTAGCGCGATATTTGACGTGACTTGCTCGACGGCGGCAAATTCGTTTATGAGATTTTCAAGCTTTATAAACACAGACACGAGCCGCTCCTGGTTTTTGCTTTTTTCGATCATTTCGGCGGCGAGGCGGCCTTTGGTGATCGGCGTTTTTAGTTCGTGCATTATGTTTCTTAAAAATAGCTTGCGCGACGCGTTTAAGCTTTTGATCTGGGACACCGCGTCGTAAAACGCCTCAGCAACCTCGGAAATTTCGTCGTTACCGCTACTTACGTTTTGTACCTCGTCGATCTCGCCCGCGGCAAATTTGGCTATCTGGCGCTTTAGTTTTCTTAGCGGTTTTAGCTTTCTGATAACAAAAACGTAAGCGGCCAGAAGTATGATCGCAACTAGCAAAAAGATAATCTTGATGATGTCGTAGCGGTAGGGCTGATAGTCGTTATCCTTTAAAAGCAGGATTTTATCCACGTGCTGAACTTTTAGATAGTGGTGATTTTGGTAGATCATGATGGCGCTAGAGCCGATGTCTGCGGAGATCTCCTCAAGCACGGTTGCATTTGCTAGGATCTCCTCTTTTTGCTGCTCGTTTGTGATCTCAGGCATCTTAAAGTCGCCCGTTTGACGCTCGTATTCTTTTTCGTTTATGATACCGCTCATCAAAAATAGCTGATTTCTAGCGATCGTAGAGTACTTGGCGTTTAGCTCGCGCGCGTAATTTTGCTTGTCGTAGTCCATCAGCCACAAAAATGCCAAAAAGATGCTCGTAAGCGCAAGCGCAAAGATAAAAGTGATAGTGTAAAAAACCGATGAGCGTTTCATTTGCGGGGCTTTAAGTCAAATTTACTGCATCAGCTTGTAGCCGATGCCGCGGATGGCGTGGATGTATTTTGGCTCTTTTGGGTCGTCGCCCAGCTTGCCTCTGATGCGGCCGATGATGACGTCTATGCTCTTGTTCGTCGAGTCCTCACTGATGCTCGCGCAGTTGTAGATAAACTCCTCGCGCGTGATGGCGCCGCCTTCTTTTTGTAGCATATATTTTAGGATGTCGTACTCGGCCGCGGTCAAATTTAACGGCTCGCCTTTTAGCGTGATGACGTGCTTAAAGTCATCAACTGCGATGTCTTTCTCGCGTGCGCTCTCTTTTGTACCGCTTAAATTTGCACCCGCTACAGTGCTTTGGCGGCGCAGGTGGCTTTTGATACGAGCTAGCAGCTCCTGCGGGTCGTAAGGCTTTGGCAGATAGTCGTCCGCGCCGTTATCTAGGGCATTTACCTTGTCGGTGATGTCGTGGCGTGCGCTTGAGATGATGATAGGCACGTCGTGGCGCTTGCGGATCTCTTTGCACACTTCTAGGCCGTCAAGTCCCGGTAGCGTGAGGTCTAGGATCACGAGGTCAAATTTTTCTACGTTTAATGTCGAAAGCCCGATATACGGCTCCTCCGCCGTCGTTACGTTCATATCGCTTTTTGCTAAAAACTCGGTCAAAATTTCCGCCAGCTCCAGGTCGTCTTCTATCATCAGAATTTTTATCATTTTATGTCCTTTTGGAGATTATAGCGAGTTTTGACTAAATTTAATGGCGAGTCTAGCTTGTGTTTTATATTATGTTTAGCCTTATAGCGCATACCGCCATAACTCAAATACAAAGAAATATCGCCAAAATCTTTTTGCGCATTACAGATTATTTATTCCGCTTCATCTACAAACCAAGCCAAGACGATTGATATTTAAACAATTTTCAGTACAAATAAAATATCGGAAAAATGAATTTGACTACATCAAATTCAGTGTTGTGAAGACGTATGTATAAGTAAATAAAAATCGTAAATTTGACTTCAAATTGAGATAGATAGTCAAAAGTTAATCAATGCTAGATGATTTTAGCGCCGTATAATAAAATTTAGCAAAGATAAATTGATAGTTCATTAAGTCAAATTTTACCAATTTATCAAAAAAGGCTCGAGGCAAGCCGTTATTAAGCCTACTGCTCGCCAAAATCCTTGCCAAAATCATCTATCTGATTTAAATCCATCGGCTTAAGCTGGTTTTTATTTCCCCTCAATATATCCTCGACCTGCTCTTTTTGCGATCTTTTTGAGCCCGTGGTTTTGACGTTTTTTAGCGCTTCAAGTAGCTCTTCGATATTTGGTTCGCGCACGGTTTTTAGCGAGATGATGAGCACCTCGTCGATATCTACCGAGTGCTTTTTGGCGGTGTATTTTGCTAGCGTGTCTTTAAATTTTTCCTTGCCGAGCGACGTTAGCAGATCCTCGACGTAAAAGCTACCGATAACGACATTTAGCGCGTCAAGCACGTATGCTTCGTTATCCGCTACGTCACGCCCCTCCAGACGCAGGCTCACGCTTACTTTTTTGATCGAGCTTTTGGCGTCTCTGGAGTACAGATCGGTTTCAAAGTTATCGATATTTAGCGTCTCGGCAAAGGCCATAACCGCGGCAAAAGCCAGCGCAAAAATCTTTTTCATACGTCTTCCTTAATGTTTTCAAATTTGTTTTCAAGATAGAATTTCTCGACCTCTTCGTCTATTTTAACGACGCTTTGCAAATACTCTCTAAACGGCCGACTTTTGCCGTAAAATATCCTCAGTTTTTTCGGATCGATCGCCCGCGATAGCGCGACGTAGAGCTGTCCGTTGGCAAAGATATGATTTAGGTCGCAGACTAAATTTTCGATGCTCATGCCTTGGGATTTATGGATCGTGATCGCGTAGGCTAGCTTTAGCGGAAACTGCGTCAATGACGCCCTCGCGCGCTCCTGCAAATGCTCGCCCTCCATCACAAACTCACTCATATCAAATCTAGCTCGCTCCACCTCGACGATCTCGCCGTCAGCTTTTTGCACGATGACGCTTTTTATCTCGCCGTTTTCTTTTAAAATTTGCACTATCTGCCCGCGCTCGCCGTTATAGTACTCGCCCCATTTATTTACGGTAAATATAACTTTCGCGCCGATTTTTATATTTAAAATTTCAGGCGCGTAGAGGTTTGCGATCCAGCGATCCAGCGCGTTTTCGTTTAAATTTTCATCGTAAATTTCCACTAGCGCCTCTGCTCTTTCAAGCGGCGCTGGTAGCTTAGATAGCATCTTGTTATTTAGCTCGCCTGCTTCGTAGTTTCGTCCAAAAAGCACGCTCGTATCGTCATCTACCTGCACGCTTGGCACGCGTAAATTTTCTATATAGGCAAACACCTCTTCGCTAAGTCGCCCGACGCGAAGCATAGATAAGATATCGTAAAATTTCTTATCCTTCGTGCGTTTTGATACGACTAGCTCAATATTTTTAAACTCAAATTCATGCCACGAGCTTGAGTTAAAAGCATAGAGAAATTTAAAGAGCGAGCTACCGTCTTCGCCGTTTTTTCGCACTGGTGGCAACTGATAAAAGTCGCCCACGAGCATCACGCGCCCGACGAATCGCGAACTCATCAAGCGGTAATAAATCATATCCATGAGCCCCGCGCTGATCATCGAGATCTCGTCTATCACGATGAGATCGCAGGCGTCTAGCATCTTTTTTAGTTCGCCGAGTTTCCCGCGCTGTTTGCGGTCGTAGCCGCGAAGCTCCTCAAGGCTTGAGCAAATGCCGAATTTAAAAAAACTATGCACGCTTACTCCGCCGACGTTTACCGCTGCGATGCCGGTGCTGCCCAGTACGACGACGTTTTTTAGCTCGCTTTTATAGTGCTTGATGACCGCTTGCGTGAGGTGGCTTTTGCCCACGCCGCCGCGCCCGGTGAGAAAAACATTTGATTTTTTTAATATTTCTAAGAGCTGATTTAGCACAAATTTCCCTAACTTTTTGTAAAATTATAGCTTATTTTTAAGGAGTAAGATTGAAAATTAATAAATTTATGCTTTCTACGGCAGTAGCGTTAGTAATGCTAGGCGGTTGCGCATCGTCAAAAGATGCCCCTAGTGCGGTAAATTTAGAGGGTCAAGGCGCCAATACAGCGTAGGCATACGATATGCCCGAGGAGAGCGCGGATGAAAATTTAGGCCACATCAGTTATCTAAAATTTGACGTCGATCAAAATGTAAATGCGTTGCCGATACTGCCTTTTGAGGCTCAAAGCAGCGGCGAAACTCTGCTACAAAAACGCTTTAGCGCGCTTGATCTAAAAGCGCCCTCAACCACTGCAAAAGACGCTTTTTGGGCACTAGATTACTATAAAAACACGTCAAAAAGGCAGTATTATTTCTCAAATATGCGCAAAATCCCGAACGAATGGTTTGAAAAAGTGCGAAAAAACGCTAGCGTAGAGAGCTTCGGTAAAGTCTCTCTACCTGCGATAACGACGGCAAATACTAGCCTGCGAAACCTACCGACCGACGAGGCCGTACTCTATAATCCGGCACGTGCCGGCGAGGGACTACCGTTTGACTACGCTCAGCTCTCTTTCGTCTCGATCGGCTATCCGCTTTACGTTTCGCACTTTTCGGCCGACGGCGCGTGGGCATTTGTCGGTAGCGACGCCGCATGGGCCTGGGTGAAATCGACCGAAATCAAAATTTTAAGCGCGGACGCCGTGCGGGAGCTAAAAAACTCCAAATTTTTAAGCGTTATCAAAGACGAAGAGCCTATCTACGACAAAAACGGCAACTTTTTATTTTACGGGCGCATAGGCGCGATTTTGCCGTTTCAAAGCGAGGATCAGTTTAAATTTTACGGCAAAATTCAGACCCAAAGCGGGCTAAGAAACTACGAGATCTCAAAACAAAGCGCGAGCCGCTTTCCGCTTACATTTAGCGACGAAAACGTAAGGGCGCTGGCGTCATCGCTACTAGGTCAAAGCTACGGCTGGGGCGGGTTTGGCGGTAAGCGCGACTGCTCGCTGTTTTTGCAGGATTTTCTCGGTAGCTTTGGCGTGTGGCTACCGCGAAACTCAAAGGCGCAAGGTCAAATCGGCAAGGTCGTAAGCCTGGCAAATCTAAGCGCGGAAGAAAAACTACGTGTCATCAAAACGCAAGCCGTGCCGTATAGAACGCTGTTTCACATGAACGGGCACATCATGCTATACGCAGGCCTGCGCGGGGATGAGCCGCTCGCCGTGCACGACGTCTGGGGCATCCGCACGAAAGATAACGGTAGAGCCATGATCGGCGGCGTGGCGATCACGACGCTAAAAATCGGCTCAGACGTAGCAGACATCGATCCAAAACGCTTGCTAGTTTCGAGAATAAACTCCATGAACACCTTTGAAATAGCTAGCGGCGAAGAGGCGCAGCGCGCAAAACAATCGGCGATCGAAAAAGCTTACGGCGTGAAAATAGTCGGCAACGAGGTGATTTTTGCGGACGGCAGTAAGGTCAAATTTGATGACGGCGAGGCAAAGGACACGGCGCATCTGCTAAATCTCGCCGACGTAGAGGATACTTTTGCGCAGCCTTATCCGCTATTTAAACCTCTAGCTCTACCTAGTAATGACGCTGGCAGATACCGAAACTACGAGCTTTTAGATAAAATTTACGGTGCGAGCGAGGCGGAAGTAAGGGCAAATTTAACGGATGTCGTTTGGCTAAAAAATCACGGCGGCAAGACGTTTAAATTTAACTCCAAAAACGGTGCGGCAGCTGCTCTGCAAGCCGTCTCAAACGAGCTTGACGCGCTGGTCGTGCAAAAGCCGGAGCTGCTAAAATTTCTCGATAACCCGTCTGGCACGTTTAACTGGCGCGTGATCGAGGGTACAAAGCGCAAGAGTTCCCACTCCTACGGCATCGCGATCGACATAAATACCGACAAGAGCGACTACTGGCGCTGGAACAAGGACGGCCGCTACCGCAATCA
>NZ_CALINL010000132.1 GCF_938045225.1 uncultured Campylobacter sp. | reverse complement strand
GGCGTAGGATTTTTGTTCTAGACGAGGCGGAAACGACGGAGGCAAGGGAGCGGACCAGTCGTCCGTGACCGAAGCCGACCGAGTTTCCAACGAAGTATAAAGGAAAAAGACAAGCCGTAGCAAGGCAAATTTACAGCCTTACTATCTGTGCTCCAAATCCCCCCTGCCCCGCCGGCGCATCAAAAAACTCTTTCACGCTCGGATGCTCACGCAAGAAGTTTTTGACCGCGTAGGCGAGCTTGCCCGTGCCGATGCCGTGATACACCTGCACCTCGTCAAAGCCCATCACTAGGCTATCTGAGATAAATTTATCGAGCTTTTGCACCGCCTCGTCCGCGCGCAGTCCATGTAGATCGAGCGTGACGCTAGCGTTTTGCGGCTTTTGCACGCTTAGATTTATGCCTGATTTCTTAGGCGGTGCGGGCGTTTCGCCGCTGATTTTTAGCTGATTTATCGGCACGCGCATACTCACGTTATCCGTTTGTATCACGGCGTCATTTTTGCTAAGGCTTGCCACGACGCCTTTTATCTTGCCGTATTTTACGCGGTCGCCGACTTTTAGCTCGGGCGGGGCGGAGATTTCGGGCTTTTGCACAGCGCGTTTAGCCTCGTTTGCGCGGTTTAGGGCGCGCTGTTTTTCTTTGGTATCGTCTAGATTTATCGCGCGTCTAGCCTCGTTTATCGCCTTAAAATACTCTCGCTCCAGCCGCGTTATAACCTCGTGCTGCTCGGCCTCGGCGCGCTCTTTTTGCTCTTTTAAATTTTCGATTAACGAGTCTAGCTTTTGCTCTTTTTTCTCGGCGCTTTCGAGCTTTTCTTTGAGCTGCACCTCTAAATTTAACGTCTTTGTGATGATTTCGTTTAGATTTTCTTTGTCTTCGCCGTAGATTTTCTTCGCCTGCGCGACCAAATTTGCCGCGATGCCGTATCTAGCTGCGGTCTCAAAGGCGTATGATTTGCCGATCGTACCCTTTAAAAACTCAAATTTAGGCCGCGAGTTTTCCTCGTCGTAAAGCGCGGCGACGAGCTCGACGTCTGGGTTTTTAGCTAGCAGCATAGCAAGGCGCTTGTGGTGGGTGGTGATGATCATCTTGATATCCTGACCCATCAGCCGCTCGATCATAACGCCGTATAGGCTCGCCGCCTCCTCAAAGTCCGTTCCAAGCTCGATCTCATCGACTCCGATGAGCAAATTTTTCTTCGTAAAAAGCTTAGAAAAATGCACCATACGTCCCGCAAAGGTCGAGATGTCGTTTTTCACGTTTTGCGGATCCTCGATAATGGCGTCAAATTCCTTGAAATTTCCGATCTGCGATTTTTGCGCGTTTATACGCATCGGCAGTAGGTATTTAGCTAGAAACGCAGCCGCTACCAGCGATTTTAGCAGCATCGATTTACCGCCCGCGTTTACGCCGGTGATTAAAAGCACCTTTTTACTAAAGTCGATGCTGATACTTTTTGGATTTTTTAGCGCGGGGTGGGCGAAATTTGCTAGTTTTAAATTTGACCCGCCGCTTGGTAGCACGAACTCAAAATCTGCGCTTTTAGCAGTAAAAACACGCGCGCAATAGGCGTCAAACACGTCAAACGCGCCGTTTATAAATTTTAAAAACAGGAGGCCCTTGTGCATCGCGGAGCTAAAAATTTTGCAGTGCTCGTAGACGATTTCCTCTTTTTTATCCAGCAGCTCACTTTGCTCTTTTTTGAGTTTTTGTATGTTTTCGGGTGCGACGTAGAAGTAGCCGCCCGAGCTTCTAGCCACGACCGTGCCCTTTAGCACGTGGTTAAACCCGCCTCGCACGAGCAGCGCCTCGACCGAGCTGATGTAGTGCACCTGCGTATCGACGAGGTATGGCGTGATGGATTTTGAGTAGATGAGACGGCGCAGATCGGCGTCTATTTGCGCTCTTTTGGCGCTAAAGGCGTCTCTGATACCGCTTAGGCGCTCGTCCACTTCGTCTTTTAGCTCGCCGTTTTTATCAAATGAGTTTGCGAGCTTTAGCATCGGCTGCGGGATCTCGATTTTAGCGAGCCACTCGCCCAGTTTGCCCTCAAATTTAAGCGTTTTTAGATAGGTAAAGTAGCTAATTATCTTGGCAAACTCGAAAATCTCGCTCACATGCAGCGTGGCTTGTTTGCTCAGGCGCATAAGCGCGTCGTCTAGGTTTTGAGCCGGTGCTGGAGGGTCAAACTGCTTTTGCGAGAGTTCTAAAATTTTTTCATAATGCAACCTACTGTCGCCCGCCATAAAAAGCGGCTTAGGGCGCGCTAAAAAGGAGTTAAACCTCTCCATATAGCTTTGCAAATCTAAAATTTTTATAAGCCGCTCAAAGCCTTCCGCGTTTGTAAATTCTTTTTGATCTCGGTGCGCCGCAGCGTCAAAGACATCGCCGTTTCTTTGCTCGCGCGAGCCGATATTTTCGCATCCGCTTGCTTCCCAAACGCCGCTTTTAGTCAAATTTTGATTATCTTTAAAAATTCGCAATTATTCGCCTTTAAATTCGCAGCCATCAAGCGCGATCTTGACGCTGTTTAGCTCCTTTGCCGCGCGTTTTGCGACGAAGGATGACGTGCCGAACTCGTAGTTAAATTTAGTGTTATTTACGTCGAAATTTCCGCATTTTAGGGTTTTGCCTTGGTTAAAAAGTGCGACTAGCTCCAGCCTTTTGCCCTGCTCGCTTTCTAGCCTTGTCTCGTAAAAATACAGCGCCGCCGCGACAAAAATAACCGAAAAAGTGATGATAAATTTCGCCTTTTTGCTTAGCTTCTCGTCGCTCACGCTAAATATCGCGATCGCGGCAAGCACGCCTAAAAGTACGATTATGACCCTCATGCGTCGCCTCTTAGCTGATATGTGATGTCGCCCGCGCCAAAGCCGATCACTAGACCGTCATCGAGTAGGTTTTTTACGCCAAACTCGTCCGTAAAAGCAATCCCATCGCCCTCGCGCGCGACTTTTTGCGTCATCACTGGGTTGTAGCGTTTAAACTCCTCTTTTAAATTTATATCTATGGACGCCTCGCCAGCGGCGTAAACAGGCAGGATAACTAGCTCGTCTATGCCCTCAAAGCACTCTTTAAAGCCCTGCAAATTTGCGCTCAGACGCGTAAATCTGTGCGGCTGAAAGATCGCCGTAATCTTAGTGATGCCCAGTAGCTTGGCGTATTCAAAGACCGATTGCAAAGTGGCCTTGATCTCGGTCGGATGGTGCGCGTAGTCGTCGATGAGCACAAATTTTCTACTCGCAGTGAGGATGTCGAAGCGCTTTTTGATACCTTTAAAATTTAGTAAATTTTGCCTAATTTGCGCCAGAGACGTTTCGTTTAACGCCGCAAGTATGGCTAGCGACGCGTCCACGGCGATGTGCTCGCCCATGCCCAGCACCTCAAATTTGCCTAAATTTTTAAGATTAAACGCGGTATAAGGCACAAAATCACGCACGATCATGCTAAGCTCGGTTATATCGACGCTTGGATAAAGGCGCACGGCGTCGAGCTTTAGCGTACCCAAAAACTCGTCCTCGGCATTTATCACACGCACCTTGGCTCGCTCCAAAAAGCCTCGATACGCCGCGTGAAATTTCTCCAAATCATAGCCGTAGTGCTCCATGTGCTCGGGCTCGGCGTTAGTCACGACGGCTAGATACGGGTTTGAGTTGAGAAAACTACTATCGCTCTCGTCAGCCTCGAAGATGACGTTGTCGCAGGGCTCGTATTTCATATTTGAACCAAACTGCTTACTGATCGCGCCGATGATGACAGAGCCCTCCACGAGGCTAGAGAGCATCGCCGAGGTCGTGCTTTTGCCGTGCGCGCCCGCTACCGAAAACACGCGCTTGCCTTCAAGCACCATCGGTAGAGCCTCTTTGCGCGATAGGCACTGCAAGCCCTTACTTCGCGCTTCGACGAGTTCGACGTTATCAGGTTTTATCGCGGCAGAGTAGATGACGAAGTCCTGATCCCTGATCGCGGCCTTGCTGTGCGGCGTGATGACGTCGATGCCCTGCGCGGCTAGCTCGCGCGTGGTCGGACTTTCTTTGATGTCGCTACCGCTAATGATGAAGCCTTTTTCGTGCAAAAACCGCGCGATCGCCGAGATGCCGATACCGCCTATACCGATAAAATGGACCTTTTTGCGCTCGAAGTTTTGCTCTTTTGCGCGAGCTCTTTCGTCGGCATGGGTCGCTTGTCCGCTTAAATTTGACTGCGCTAAATTTTCGCGACCGGGATTTGACGCCCCGCCCGCTTCTACCGTACGGTGAAGCCCGCTTGCTTGGTTAAAATTTCCTTGTTTTAAGTTTTCCACTCGTTTTCCTTGCTGGTTCCTAAAATACCAAATCCCGCGCCCAAGTCTGCGGCCTTAGGCTTATTTTACCCGCAAACGGCATATCTTTTAGCGCCTCGCCGCTTGCCGTTACGCTTAAAGTTCGCGTGATTTTTCTTTAAATTTATTAGCCCGATTTTAGCGAAAATGAAATATCAAGACGCTGAAAAGGCGAAATTTACGCGAGTTAGCCGTTTAAAATCGGCAAGGTACTAACCGCCCGAATTCGGCGCAAAGGGTTTGCGTTAAATTTAGCTCCAAATTTAGCCGCTTTCTAGCAAGCCGGGTTCGCCAAAATCAGAAAAAGCGCTTAGCTAAAACGGGCTCTTTTAGGCATTTTACCGCGTCAGCTCAAAGCTAAGATCTATCAGATCCTCCACCTGCCCCGGCGCGATTTTGGAGCTTAAATTTACGCTGATCCAGTGCTTTTTATTCATATGATAGGCGGGCAAAATTTGTTCCCCGTCGTGCAGGATCGCCGCTAGATCGGGCTTGCATTTTAGATTTAGTATCTCTAGCGCATCGCCGCTTTTAAGCCCCAGCTTGCCGCCGTCCGCGCGCATAAAAACGGCGAACCATTTTTGGTTTTTCGCGTGGCGAAACACGGCAAATTCCGGGTGCTTGTCAAATATCCGCTCGTCCTGCGCGCCGAATTTCTCCTCAATGTAGCTAAAAACTCGCTTGCGTGCGGGCATCATCTGCCTCCTTTGCAAAAGCAAGCATCCAGATGATCGTCCACGACGCCCGCGCTTTGCAAAAACGCATAGACGCTCGTGGGTCCTAGAAATTTAAATCCGCGCTTTTTCATCTCTTTTGCGATAAACTCTGCAAGCGGCGTGGTAGCGGGGACTTGTTTTATGTTTTCATAGTGATTTACGATGGGCTTGCCGTCAAATTTTGGATCAAATTTAGGCAAAAGATAGCCCCAAAGATAGTCGTAAAAGCTGCCGAATTCGCCCACCACGGCGAGGAATGCGCGGGCGTTTGCGGCAAGCGAGTTTAGCTTTAGGCGGTTTCTTATTAGTGCCGGATTTTGCATAAATTTCGCCGTATGCTCCTCGCCGTAGAGCGAAATTTTGCGCGCGTCAAATCCATCAAACGCCGCTCGCATCGCCTCGCGCTTAAGTAGCACGGCATGCCACGATATGCCCGCCTGAAAGCCCTCCAAAATTATAAGCTCGAAAAATTTCGCATTGTCTTTTATGAGCTTGCCCCACTCCTCGTCGTGATATACGCGCTCCAGCTCGCTTTTCTCCGCCCGGTCGCAGCGGATTTTAGATTTTTGAGTATTTTGCAAATTTAACTTCCCTGCTTGGATAAATTTTAAAAGATTGTAGCGAAATTTGACTCAAACAAGGCGATAAGAAATTAAATTTATCCGCCAAAATTTATTTTTGATGCTGCTTTTTGCAAATTCGATTTCCAAGTTAAAAGTATCGCAAGCTAAATTTGACTTATGATACAAAACTGGGTTTACTAGTATTTTGGTGCCGACTTTAGAATTACGTATAATTTTAAGCCAAGACTATACCTTAACTACAAGGACGGCGAAGCAAATACGTCAAAAGCCGAAAACGACTTCTACCGACGACTGCAAGAAACGCGAACGAGATCAAATTTACCGACGTTATCGCATAATCTTAATTAAAAAATGAATTAAATAAAGTTACGATTTGCGGTTTATTTTATCGATTTGATTTGAAAAAGATTAAGATTTATAAAAATAGTATGAAATAAAATTATGCGGAGAAAAATATTTATATATAAAAAAAACAGGCGGCATAAGCCGCCTGAAAGGAGATTAAGCCTGATCAAGACTATCGATAGTGATAGTACCTTTTTCAGGATCAACAGAGTATTTTAGGTTTTCTAGGTTTACGCCCGCAAGTCTTACGATGGTATCCTCAGCGCCTATGGTATTGCTACCGTTATATGCTACGGCTTGCTTATCGTAAACTAGATACGTATCGCCCTTCCAAGAGAACGCATATAGTCTATCGTTGTGAGCGTCGTAGTTTCCGCTAGCGCTAATATATCTAGTATAGCCCATAACTATGTTATCGCCGGTCATGTTAGTACTATTGGCATCTGCAAATTTGCTGAAATACGTATAATTTGCACTCCAATGTGTAGTATCGTTACCCCATAGTCTATTGTCTGCTATAGCATGGTTTACCGCCTGGATCAAGGTATCTAGGCCGGCCACCGTACTCAAATCGGTAAGCTTAGAGTTAACCGTTACTTTAATAGTGTTGTGAGCGTCATAGAAGCTCTGATCGTTAGCGCTTATGCCGCCGGTATATTTATCGCTATTAGTAGACGTTTGAACGATTACGCTCTTTATTAAGTTATTAGCGGTTGGAGCAGTTGTGTGAGCTGATTTAGTACTTGCTACGCCTGAGTTTTGGATAACTACCTGACCGTTTGTGCCTACCACTGGAGTGCCTTGCTGAGTTCCGCCGCCTGCAGTCTGGTTAACGTCGGTATATGTATTGTAGTACATTCTTCCAGCCACTTCAGTATGCTTAGCCGTATCAAAGAATAGATTTCCTTGCTTTATCATAGTAAGGCCGGTGAAAGGCGTAGCGGTACCGTTGTTTGCATAGTAGCTTACAGTGCCGCCGCCGACTTGCGTTACCGACCATGTGGCCCAAGCTAAGCCGTTAGGGTCCAGGCCAGTAGCAGTTCCTTGCGTCCAACCGGTAGGTAGAGCTTGTCCGGCATCCGCAGCAGCTACACTAGCATCCGTAGACAACGTAGCTTTTACAGCCGCCTTACCAGGCTCGTAGAATGGACTAACAGCATTATTAAAGCCGCGATTACCGCTTGCGTCTATGGCGATATTGGTGCCTGCCGCTGCAGCCGCAGCATTTCCCGTTTGCCAAGCGAAGTCGCCGTGGTTAGCCTTGTACTGATATCTGTCGCCGCCCCAGTGACCGGTAGTGGTTCCTTGTTGGAGATTTTCCTCAAAAGCTGCCGTTCCGGTCGGAGTATTGTAGCCGTACACCGTGCTTGTAGCATTACCGGAAGTGGTTCCCGTTATAGTTAGCGGAGGAGTAGTGCTATTTGCCGTAGCCGTATTTAAGGTAGTACCAAAGGTCTGACCGTGCGCAGCGGCGCTAGTGCTAGCATCAGGGTGGTTGCCTGTATAGAATTGAACTTTGTCGCTACCGTATGCTTTTACGGCGCCCCAGTTAGAGTCTTTGCTGTCGCCGCTTGGATCTCTTGGATCGTAGCCGTGTGCGAAATAATCCGCTAGCTTGATCTTATCGCCTGCTTCTATATTTTTGATAGTAACGATTTTACTTACCGTAGTATCTGTTTTAGCTCTACTTACGTCAAATAGATCGCGTCCTTTGCCGCCGTCGATGATGATCTCGGTGTTTGCCGCTAATTTACCAACGTGGATGATATCGTCTCCGTCGCCTAGATCTACGTTTAGTTTGCCGGTGCCGTTAGCTGCGGCCATATCGTTAGCTAGCAATACCACGTCGTTACCTTGCGTACCTTTGATCTCTTTAAGCATAGCATGAGCATTTGTACCTAGGTCGCTCTTTTCTCTTACTAGATCCGTAGACGGTCTACCTAGCGACACTGACGTACCGTCGACATTTTTATGCGTCCACTTAGTACCGGTAAAGTTAGGAGCATCATTACCCGTAACGCCTGTTCTAGCGCCAAAATCAGGTAAGGTTGAAGTAGCTTTAAAGCTTGTAGGAGTATTGTAGTTATCCGAAAGAGGATTTTTTAGGTTTGATTGACCTGCATTACCGAAACCTTGATTTAGGGCTTGGTTATGCCAAGTGCTATATCCGCTATTGGTACCGCCCATTTGGCTTGTCGTATCGGTAGAATACGCAACTTCAGATAGATTCAACCATGAAGTAGATCCTGCTTTTACTGCGCTTAGATCTATCGTCTCTAGTTTTGAAGTAGTCGCAGCGTTAAATTTAGGATTTACGATAAGGTTGATATCCTCGCCTTGCGCGACGAATTTTTTAAGATCCGCCGGAGAAGCCGTACCGTCGTCAAATTTAGCGTATACGTCTGTTTTTTCGCCGGTTTGAACGCCTTTAACATTAAGGTTTACGACGTCTTGATTAGCTCTAGCTCCGCCGAAATTTACCTTGATAGCATTAGGAGTGGAGTAATTTTGACCGCTCCAGCTGTAATGGTCGCTATACAAACCGGTATCTATCTGATCGCTATAATATGTAGGAGTGGTAAATACGGCTCCTTTGAAATTAATATTTTGTCCAAAAAGTTCGCCTATGTTGTATGAGCCTGCCATTTGAGACATATCTATCGTGTTGTTTATGGTTTTGTCGTTACCGATTTTACCCACCGAATTCGTATATGAAGATGAGCTAGTATACTGTCCACCGCCGCTTGCGATGCTGACGTTACCTCTTGCATTGCCTGGATTGATCTCTATATCTCTTGCGGATATATTACCTATCAAAAGATTTGTAATGTTGTTACCGTTTACGCTAAATGTAGCGTCGGTAACGATAGAGTTATCGGCTGTTGCGTATTGGAAGTTGTAAGTCGTAGAAGTATTGGTAAAAAAGTTCTGCATATTAGAACCGGGAGTCGGGTTGTTTGCAGTAGCAGCTATAGGGTTTATACCGTTTACAATCTCTACGTTGCCAGCGATATCGTTTAATTGCACAGCAATAGAACCCTTCGTAAATACGCCTTTATTTGCTTTAAACGAATTAAGGTGCTCAGCAGTGATAGCTATAGACTGAGTAGCCGTAGCGGCTGCCGTAGTGCCTTCACCGATCACGTTATCTATGAAATAAATATTACCGGTCTTAATGTTATTTGACGCAAGACCTCTAGCGTTGATCTGCTCGATATCGTTAAACTGTTTATTGCTGTAAGCTTCAAAGTTGTTATCAGTGTTGATATTGAAAACTTTTAACTTTTCAAAGAACGTTGCATCTAGATTACTTAGGATGCTTGACTTTGAATTTACGGTTAGTTTTTCAAGAGTCTTTGCCTGCATAGGAACTGTAGAAGATAAATCATGAACAGCTATGTTTGTAAGGCTCATACCCGTATTGTTAGCTACGCTATTTCCATATGTGCCGATAGAGTTGAAATTTACGGTTATATCTTTAGCTTTTGGAGCTATGATGCCTATGCCTTCGTTTGCGTGCATTTTGTTAGTATCTACCCAAGCAGCGCTAGCGCCGGCTCCGCCGATCTTTTGAGCATATACGTTTTTATCTACGTTTACCGTTACTCTTTCGCTTTCATCTGCAGCTACATAAGCAGTAACCTGACTGCGTAGTCCAGGAGTAACAGGATTGATAATTGCGTTACCGTTAACGTCTTGCGGATCGATTGTGTTTGTTATATTGATCTCTTGCAAATAGCCGTTTTTAAACTCGACTCTACCGTAAGGGCCAGAGGCTACATCGGTATTTTCCGGATCAGGCTTGTCTACCGTAACGCTTTTTATAGTAGAGTTTGTAACTACTAGGTTGCTCTTTGTTTTTGTAGTGTTAAGAGCCGTTACGTCTGAACCGGCAAAATCTATACTTGCAGTATCATTTGCCGTACCGGTATATACTTTTTGTATATTTACCTTTTCTATGTTGTTTACGGTAAATTTGTTCTCTTTTGCTTTTAATCTTTCGATACTTAGAGTATCTTTACCAGTACCGCCGTCTATATCGAAATTTGTTTTATTTGTAGCATCTACATCTTTAAAG
>NZ_CALINL010000131.1 GCF_938045225.1 uncultured Campylobacter sp. | reverse complement strand
ATAGAAAAGGGCGTTGCGCTAGCGATACACGCGAAAAATCCGCAAACGTTTCCGCTTCATTTGCTTTGGGCTCAGGTCGCAGATAGCGGCTCGCTACTCAACCAAGTCTTTAACAAAGTGAACGTGAGTAAAGACGCGGTGGAGCTTGAAGTAAAAAGCAAAGCCGCGCAGCTACCCACAAGCTCAAACGTGAGCAAAGAAAACGTGCAAATTTCAAAGGAGCTCATAAACTCTCTTGAAAGCGCAAAAGCTCTGATGGTGAGCCTGGGAGACAGCTATATCGCGGTAGATACGTGGATTATTTCGGCGCTTGAGCTGCCTGAGATCAAGCAAATTTTAGGCAAATTTACCGACGTTTTAGAGATCCGCAAAAATTTAGAAAGTATAAGAGCAGGGCGCAAGATAGACAGCCAAACCGGCGACGAGACGCTAGATAGCTTGGAGAAGTACGGCATCGATCTCACCGCAAAGGCGCTAAACAAGGAGCTAGACCCAGTCATAGGGCGCGACGAAGAGATCACGCGTATGATGCAAATTTTAATAAGAAAAAGCAAAAATAATCCTATTTTATTAGGCGAGCCAGGCGTGGGCAAAACCGCTATCGTCGAGGGTTTAGCGCAAAAAATCGTGGCAAAAGACGTGCCTACGAGTCTAGCAAACAAGCGCGTAGTAGCACTCGATATGAGCGCGTTGATCGCGGGTGCAAAGTACCGCGGCGAATTTGAAGACAGGCTAAAAGCCGTCATAAACGAGGTAAAAAGCGCGGGAAATATCATCCTATTTATCGACGAGATCCACACTATCGTGGGCGCGGGAGCTAGCGAAGGCAGCATGGATGCGGCAAATATACTAAAACCCGCGCTTGCTAGAGGCGAACTGCACGCCGTGGGCGCAACCACGCTAAAAGAGTACCGCAAGTATTTCGAAAAAGACGCTGCGTTGCAACGCCGCTTTCAGCCAATCGACGTAAAAGAGCCTAGCGTAAACGAAGCGCTTCAAATTTTACGCGGCATAAAAGAGCGCCTCGAGGTGCACCACGGCGTAACTATCACCGATAGCGCGCTAGTCGCGGCGGCAAAACTAAGCGACCGCTACATATCAAACCGCTTTTTGCCCGATAAAGCGATCGATCTCATCGACGAGGCCGCAGCCGAGCTAAAAATGCAGATAGAAAGCGAACCGTACGAACTCGCCCGCATCAAACGCGAGATCGTAACGCTGCAAGTCGAAAAAGAGGCGCTAAAAATGGAAGACGAGGCTAAAAACGCCGCTCGCCTAAGCGAAATAGAAAAAGAAATCGCCGATCTAAACGAGCAAAAGCACGCCCTTGACGGTAAATTTGAAAACGAAAAGGCGGTTTTTGGCGGCATCTCAAAAGCTAAAAAAGAGATAGATAGCCTAAAAAGCGAGGCCGAGATAGCACGCAGAAACGGCGATTTGCAGCGTGCGGCCGAGATAGAATACGGCAAAATTTTAGAAGCGGCCAACCGCCAAAAAGAGCTCGAAAAAAAATGGGACGAGATGAAAAAATCAGGCGTGCTGCTCAAAAATCAGGTCGATGAGGAGCTGGTGGCTGAAATACTAAGTAAATGGACGGGAATTTCAGTCAGCAAAATGCTAACTAGCGAAAAGCAAAAATACCTAATGATCGAGGAGCATTTGCGCGAAAGCGTCGTCGGCCAGGATGCAGCTCTGCACGCTCTAGCAAGAGCCATCAAGCGAAACAAAGCGGGCCTAAACGAGGGCGCGCGTCCGATCGGATCGTTTTTGTTTTTAGGACCTACGGGCGTTGGTAAAACGCAGTCGGCGAAGGCTTTGGCTAAATTTTTATTTGACGACGAGCGCGCGCTCATACGCTTTGACATGAGCGAATACATGGAAAAGCACAGCGTCTCTCGCCTGCTCGGAGCGCCTCCGGGATACGTAGGTTACGACGAGGGCGGACAGCTAACAGAAGCCGTGCGCAGACGTCCGTATAGCGTCATACTTTTTGACGAGATCGAAAAGGCTCACAAGGACGTGTTTAACGTGCTTCTAGGCATCTTAGACGACGGGCGGGCGACTGATAACAAGGGCGTGACGGTTGATTTTAAAAACACGATCATCATCCTCACGTCTAACATCGCGTCAAATTTTATAATGGATCTAAAAGGCGAGGAACGCGAGCAAGCGGTCAAAAACGAGCTTAAAAACTACTTTAAACCCGAGTTTTTAAACCGCCTTGACGATATGATAATCTTTAA
>NZ_CALINL010000130.1 GCF_938045225.1 uncultured Campylobacter sp. | reverse complement strand
AGGCTCGGGGAGCTCATCTTCATCTGGGGCGTTAAATACAGATCCGTCTTGAACGATAGCAGAAATTCTTCTTAGTCCTATTTTCCCTTGCTCTAGTAGCTCGCTTGAAATTTGAATATCCAAAACACCGTAAAGGTTGGAAAAAGAAGATATAGTTTTTAAATTTATATTTCTCTCAAGATACCTTTCTTGCTGCTCAAAGTGAATCTTATCGACACTCATTCCATTATACCAAACGACTTTTAAATTTTCAGCCATATCTGCACAAGCTTTCGTTTATTCTTTTACTACTAAGGATTTTGCTCCTAGAGCTTTTATATCCTTGTCCGATATGCTAAATATTAAATAATCCTCTTTTATGTCTGAAGTCTTTTTGAACTCCTTTATTTTAGTTTTTCCTTGATCAGCATAAAGCACCAATACACCTACATAAGGAACGTTTTCTTTGTCTATTTTCACGATAGACGCATTGGCATTTGGTTGAATTTGAAGTTTAATGGAGTCAATCTTATCTCTTCCTAGTACTTCGTTTTCTTTTGCAATAAGATCCATCTCGGTAGCCTCTTCAAACTTCTTAATATCGCTTAACTGATAAACTATAACAGTTATTGGAACATTATCGCCGCGATTATTTAAGTTTGAGTTAGGCATATTGTTTATGCCAACTTGTATCTGACCACAACCTACCATAAATATCATAAAAATAGTTGCTAAAAGCGCTTTTTTAAACATAACTAATAACCTTGAATAGTATATCTGTACAAGTATATCAAAGTAAATTTAAAATACTATTAAGGTAAATAATTTTATGATTTTAACTAATAATAGCTAGCAGATTTTAAATATATAGGGGTTTTAAATGCAGTTATATTATGAGTTGAATAACAATTTTTCCAATGATATTTTTTTGGATGAGCTTCAAGACGAGATGTCTAAATACAAAACACTAGCTCACGAAAGCATAAAATGGGATAGGGTTTTTGATTGTTCTTATCAAATTTTACAATCATTCTCTCTCGATACGAAATTTTTTAGCTTTTTGTGCATAGCGGCTACGAATATAAATTCCCCCAAAAACTATGAAATTCTGAAAGATGTTTTAGAGTTTTTTTTAGAAGTATTTAAAGATGATCCGCAAAGGCTTGGCCAAACGGAAAAACTACTAGCTATAAAAAGAAAAATTTTTATTAATTCATTGGACGGTTTTATAGAAGAATTGAATAAACAAAATTTGAATTGTCCTCAAAATTTTGTAGACTCCATGGTCTTTTTGCTAAACGAACTAGAAAAAATTATAGACCATAAATTTGTAAATATCGATATCTCGGCTTACTCGTCAAAGCAATCCGAATCTGAAAATGTACAACCGTCGCATACACAAATCGCCAACCAGCCTCAAAGTAATACGCATGCTACGCTTTCTTTGAATTTTGCAACTCATACGGATATTAAAGCCATCAATGATAGGGAATATAGAGACTTTTTTGTAAATTTATCTCTTGAGCTTCTTAAGGACGACTTACAAAACATAAACGCATATGCTATTTTTATGCAAGCGCTATGGGGCAGAATTAAGGCTTTGCCTACAAACAGCGATTTTATCTCGCCAGTTAGATATCCTGATCAAAATTTGATTATAAACATTAAAAATATTGAATCGCTGAATTTAGAAAATTTAATACTTTTTATACGAAATTTGGTCTTAAATCCTTTTTGGATAGACGGTTTAATGATATTTTGTAAATTTTTAAGAAAAAACAATCTATTTTTCATAGAAAATTATATATCAGAACAAACTGCCGTATTTTTAAACAACCATATAGATATACGAAAATTAAAATTTCAAAATTCGGAAGACATGTGTCCTAAAGAAACTTTTGATTTTTTTATGAGCCAAAAGAATACTAAACCAAAAAATACTTCCGACAAAAATATCAATGATTTAGATATAAATGAAATTTTAATAGACATAAATGCCAAAAATACAACCAACAACTCGAGAGAAAATTTAAACTCTATGCTTTTAATGGCGAGCGCCTTTTCCGACAAAGGCATGAAAAGTAACGCAAAAACCATATACGCTCAAATAGTAAATTTTATAGAAAATACCCAATTAAAAGAGTATCTTT
>NZ_CALINL010000129.1 GCF_938045225.1 uncultured Campylobacter sp. | reverse complement strand
TGCTGCAGCTCCAATAGCAGCCACGACAGGCCTTTCTGTTGTAGCCATAATGGCTGTATTTTTTCTTGGCATTACTTTGGTTGTGTTAGTAACGGATAGATATGATACGATAAAGGCTAAAGGAAAAATTAATGATGCTGAAGGAGAAATAATACTAAAAAAGAAACAAAGTTGATAAAATGCACAACATCCTCATCCTATACAATCCCTACTACCAAAACGACGTCATAGAGCAACACCTTAAGATTTTGATATCCAAAGGCAAGGTGGCCTTTGGTAAGATAAAAAGTAAGCGGCGAGATATGATAAACTCTCACGAAGCCGAGCTTGAGCAAATTTACGAAAGCATAAATTCGAGCGGCAGCGACGGCAAGTATTTGCAGCTATTTTTAACCGATTATTCAAATTTATTCGTAGCAAAAGTTATTGCCGTAACCGATGAAGATATGAGCGAGATAGCGCCTGAGTATTATAAAGAAAAAAGGCTCGATGTAGAAAAGTGGTTTATCATAAGCGATATTAGGGAGCTAGTTAGAAATGATTTTGAGTGCGTTAGAGACGATTACTTGGCAAATTTTACCGTAAGTGGTCATACTTACGCAGTCTACGGCAACGCTTATGTTTATCCTCTCATCATAAAAACAAAGCAAGAGACGCTCTATTTTGAAGATGAGGGCAAATTTTATCCAGACGTGTATAAAAGCGCCGAGTTTTTAGAGATAAAACAAAATTTGATCCGTTACTGCTTCGGGCGAAGTTTAATAAATCTAATGCACCCAGATAGCATAGAAAATATCATCTCCGCAGAGATAGAGTATCTGGGTAATATCGCCAATCCGCTTTATGATTTTAGCTCCGTCGTCGTCAAATACTCAAAAACTATGGAGCAAGAGATTTATGCTTTCATTAAAGTTCTCATGGATAAACTTGCAAAGATAAAGCCGTCTATATTAAATATCCCATACGAAGTGCAAGGCACGAGCTTTACGGTAAGCGATATATTTGAAAACAAGCCAAATTTGGGAACCTATAAATTTCTTTTCAAAAACCGCATTATCCAAGATGCGCTTGAAGGAAATCTACTACAAAGCTACGTAACTAGAACCCTGCCAAAGGTCATAACCGAGCTTCAAGATTTGCGAAATGAAACCGTGCACGCCAAAGCCCCTAGCCATACCGACGTAACTAAGCTAAGAGCAAAGATAATAGGCGTGGCTTACGAGAGCGTGCTAGCTAAGGTGGTCAAGGCTAGGGCAGAAGCGGGGAGGGGTAAATTGACAAAGTAGCATAACCTGCTATATTCATTTTTAAACAATTTTATTAAAGGAGAAAATATGGGCTATTTAGTAAGACTGGAGTGCCCAAAATGTGGGGATAGCGTTGATGTCGATGAAATTATCATTGGCAGTGGTAAAAAACTATGGGAGTAGCTACAGGAGCAGCTATTGGCTCAGTAGTTCCAGGGCTCGGTACTTTAATAAGGGGGTGCCGTTGGACTTATTGCCAGGATAGCATCAGGGTTAAAGTATATAGATATCGAATGATATTAGCTATGAGCAAGTAAAAGAGCGGTCGGATTGCTTAGAGCAACTACAATTTCATTGCACGCATTGCAAGCATTCGTTTTATAGATATGCACAATTAAAAGAATAAGTCGCTTCTTATATAAACCAATATTTCCTTTGCTAGCGCATAAGCTAGCAAAGGGCTATATTTTATCAGATATTTTTATAAGCTCTTTTTTTATGTCTGTTAAATTTGAATTTTTGGAGCTTAAGGAGTTGGCGACTTCTTGATATGTTTTTATAAGTGGATTAAAAGCTTGCTGAACAACTTTTTGAAACTCTAATTCAAGATGATGAGATACGGTGCTAGATATCTGGGTTATGCAGCTTTGTATTGCATGAGCTCTATTATTTGCTTGTTCTACAGCCTCTCGGTATTCTTTATTTGCTTTATAGATATCGCGTACAGTAGATAATGCGGTTATCGCCGGGCCTGCCCATTTGCCGACAGATTCAGCAGCTTTGCTCATCCATACCGGACCTTTGCCCTTCATTAGATCGGGTATTTTTTTCTTAACGAACTCGAGAGTACTTTTAGTTGCATTAGCTACTTCTGTAGACGC
>NZ_CALINL010000128.1 GCF_938045225.1 uncultured Campylobacter sp. | reverse complement strand
CTAAATTTGCGATCGAGTAAAAAATCGCCGACTGACCGCTAGCCGTCACGATAGAGGCCGAGCCCTCCTCGAGCGCGGCTATACGGCTCTCTAGAACGTCCGTCGTCGGGTTGCCCAGCCTCGTGTAGATGTGACCCGGGTCTTCTAGCTGAAATCTCGCCGCAGCCATCTCGGCGCTACCGAAATCATAAGCCGTAGTCTGGTAAATCGGCACCGCCATGGCGCCTGGGCCAGCCTTGGTGTCGTAGCCGTAGTGCGTGGCGATCGTCTCTTTTTGCATCTTTTCTCCTTGTAAAATTTGTGCGCATTATAACCGCTAAAAGTTTAAATTGGTATAATTGGGCTTTTGAAAGGAAAAAATGGCTGAACAAAACGACAAATTTAAGCGCGTAAAATACCTGCGCGGCCTGGAAAAATTCGCCAAAGCCGCGATTAGCGCGCTAAAAAGAGAGGATTTTAACGAGGACGAATTTCGCGCTAGAGTAGGCAAAAACGCCGAAATTTTACGCAAGATCGAGCCCGTTTTTTTAGATAACGCCTACTCGAAGTCTCTTGAAAATTTCGTAAATTTGGTCGTAAAAGGCGGCGAGAGAGGCGAGCTGGTAGCCTGCGCCAACGCGCTAGAAAAGCTAAAAAATCAAAAAACGTATAAAAAAGAAAAACATAGAAAAAAATATAAGGACGAAGAGTGAAATGCGTGATATTTGACATGGACGGCACGCTCATAGATAGTGCAAAAGCGATCTGCGAGACGGTAAACGAGGTGCGGCGCGAGCTAGGGCTTGAGGGCGATTTGGCGGCGGAGTTTATCGTAAAGGCTATAAACGAGCCTGGGCGAAATTTGGGGCTTGATTTCTATGGTATCGATAAGCCCGATATGAAACTGCGGGATAACTTTGAGGCTAAATTTAAGAAAAACTACCGCGAATACGCCACTGCTTATGATGGCGCCCGGGAACTGCTAGCTGGGTTAAAAGGGGCGGGGCACTTCGTCGCTCTAGCTAGCAATGCGCCGAGGTATACTTTGGATGAAATTTTACAAAGAAGCGGGATATTTAAATTTTTTGATCTTATAGTAGGAGCGGACGAAAACGTACCTCAAAAACCAGATCCCGCGATGCTAAATTTGATATTAAAATCAGGAAAATTTGATAAAGCGATATTTGTCGGAGATAGTAAAAAAGATGAGCTTGCCGCACGCAATGCTGATATGAAATATCTAAACGTTTGCTGGGGCTTTGGTAGCCAAAGTCCAAGCTGCGACAATGTCTTTACGGTGGCTGAAGCAGCCCTATATATCGAGAAGTTATAAAAATTTAGCGTATTATAGTGTGTATGATTTTAGGTATGATTTTACAAAAAATAGTATGTATTTTAAGATTTACAAAAGGTTTTAAAATTTATGGATTATGATATATTTTCTCAGAGTCCGAGAGAAAAATTCTTTGAAATTTTATTTAACGCGAACAAAAACTTAGTCGAAAACGAGCTTGAAAAGACCTTTGAAAAATTTATCGCGATGAGCGAATTTTGTGAAAAAAACGGCTTTGACGAAACGGCGCAAAATTCGTTTATTTCTCAAAATCAAACCCTGATAAATGAGCGTCTAAACGACATTTATATCGGGCTTAGTGGGGATATTTTAAGTCAAAATGAGTAAAATAGCCGTTATATTTTCGTTGTTTTTATCGCTGGCTTTCGGCGCGGTAAATTTCGAGGAAGAGCACCTTTTTGAGCTCAAAAAAGACGAGTGGGCGCGGGTTTTCGTCACTAAAAAGGGTACGGACGAGCGTGAGAGCTTCGACTTTCGCTGGACGCTTTTTGATAACACGAACATCATCGTGCATTCGCGCTACCGAAACTATCCTCGCCAGCTTGTTATGTCGCTAAGGCGCGGCCTTGAGACCTATAAGCAGACTTTGATACCTGACCTCAAGTATCCGCCTAGCGACCGCGTCGCGCTTTATCTCGTTTTTGAGGAT
This sequence comes from uncultured Campylobacter sp., assembly GCF_938045225.1. GTDB lineage: Bacteria > Campylobacterota > Campylobacteria > Campylobacterales > Campylobacteraceae > Campylobacter_A. Next base: position 6,804 of record NZ_CALINL010000128.1, on the reverse strand, counting down.
TTTAAGCAAGGCGTGGCGAAATTTCGCGTGCTGATAAACGACGACGAACAGCGTGTGGATGTTGAGTTTTTGGATCCGCCAAGAAAGCAGAGCGGCGCTCAAAACAGCGCTCAAAACGCCAGATAAAAGCAAAATTTAAGTGAGCATAAATGGAAAAAATCGATCTGATAATGAAAAATTTTATCGCAGAGCTTGGCTACGAGCCTGCAAATGCGATGTTTGCGCGGATAAATTCGGGTAAAAAGCTGCGCTCTAAGCTACTTTTAAAAATAGCGGGCGAAAGCGAGCAAAGTCTTAAAATTTGCGCGATTATCGAGCTTATTCACCTAGCTAGTTTACTTCACGACGACGTGATAGACGACGCAGACACGAGGCGTGGAAGCCCTAGTATAAATGCGAGCTTTGGCACTAAAAACGCCGTGATGCTGGGCGATATCCTCTACTCGAAGGGCTTTTGCGAGCTATCTAAATTTCCGCACGAGATCGCGGGAGAGATATCGGGCGCGGTTAGCAAACTAAGCATAGGCGAGATGATGGACGTGGATCTCTCGGCTAAATTTAACGACGATAAGTCCGCATACGAAACGATGATCTACTATAAAACCGCCGTTTTGATCGAGGCTGCGGCAGCGGTCGGAGCGATGCTAGCCGGACTTGACGCGCGTAATTTTAAAATTTACGGCAAAAACCTAGGCCTAGCATTTCAGATAATCGACGACATCCTAGACGTCACGCAAGACGCCGCGACGCTTGGAAAACCGAATTTTAGCGACTTTAAAGAGGGTAAAACGACGCTGCCTTACATTTATCTTTACGAAAGCTTAAGCGAAGCGGACAAAGAGAAGCTAAAAAGCCTATTTAAAAAGGATCTGAGCGAGGCCGAGCGCGGCTGGGTGAGGGCAAAGATGAACGAAACGGGCGCGATAAAAAAAAGCATAGAAGCGGCGAAAAATTTAGGCGAGCAGGCGATAAGATCGGTAGAGAAATTTAACGTAGACGGCCTAGAAAACATCGTAAAATCAATGATAGATAGGGAATTTTAATGCATTACGCAAGCGTGAGCTTTACGCACAAAAACACCGATATCTCCGTGCGCGAAAAGCTCTCTTTTTCTAACATCGAGCGCAAAAACGAAATTTTACGCCTCATTAGCTCCAGCCAAAACATCAACGAGTGTATGGTGCTAAGTACTTGCAACCGCGTCGAGATCATCGCTAGCGTAAAGACGGTCGAAGGCGCTAGCAAGCACATCATCGCCTGCATGTCGCTCATCTGCGGTATCCCTTTTGAGGAGCTGCAAAGCAGAGCCGACATCTACGAGGATAACGGCGCCGTGCACCATCTCTTTGCCGTGGCTAGTTCGCTAGATAGTCTAGTTATAGGCGAAACGCAGATCGCGGGGCAGCTAAAAGAGGCGTATAAATTTGCCCGCGCTAACGGCAAATGCGGCGCAAAGCTTGGCAGGGCGATGGAGTTTGCCTTTAAGTGCGCGGCAGAGGTACGAAACAAAACCGAGATCTCCAAAAACCCGATCTCCGTCTCAAGCGTCGCGGTGGCGAAGGCAAAGGAGATTTTTGGCACATTAAACGGCATGGTCGCCGTGATAGTAGGCGCTGGCGAGATGGCGGAGCTAGCCGCAAAGCATCTAATCGCAAGCGGCGCGCGAACGATAATCGTCAGCCGAAATAAAGGACGCGCTAAAAATTTAGCCCTGACGCTGGGGGATAATAACGAATACGACTCGCTATCAAACGTAGCGCAGTATATAAACAAATATCGAATCATCTTTTCCGCGACCGCCGCGCCGCATCCCGTTTTGATCGACTCGATGGTAGAGCCAAAGGAGTTTAAGCGTTACTTTTTCGACATTGCCGTACCGCGCGATATTGCTATCACGGAGAGCGAAAATATCAAAATTTACGCCGTGGACGACCTGCAAGAGATCGTAAATAAAAATCTCGCCCTGCGCGAAGAGCAAGCTCAGATCGCATACGGCATCGTCGGGCGAAATACGGCGGCGTTTTTCCAAATGCTGCGCGAGCTAGCCGTCACGCCGCTAATAAAAGGCATAAGAGAGCAGGCTAAAGAGTGCGCCGAAAGAGAACTCGCAAAAGCCCTAAAAAAGGGCTATCTAAAACATAGCGACAAAGAGGAAGCGTACCGCCTCATACATCAGGTTTTTAGGGCGTTTTTGCATGCGCCGACGATAAATTTAAAAAGCCTAGCGGGCGCTGCGGGAAGCGAAGCGCAGCTAAGAGCTATCGGGGAAATCTTTAACATCGCGGAGCAAACGCCGCAAGAAGAAAATAACGAATTTGAATGGGAGAACGAATGAAATTTAGCAAACTTTACGCACCGACGGCAAAAGAAGCGCCAAAAGACGCGAGTCTGGCAAGCCACAAATTTTTGCTCCGAGCGGGCTACGCCGAGCAGGTAGGCAGCGGACTTTACAACTTTTTGCCGCTTGGAAAACGTGTGCTTGAAAATATAAAAAATATCGTCAAAGAGGAGCTTGACGAGGCGGGCGCGCAGGAGATCTCGATGAGTTTCGTCACCTCCGCCGATCTTTGGCGCGAGAGCGGACGCTTTGACGTCTACGGCAAGGAGCTTTTGCGCTTTAAGGACCGCAAAGAAAACGATTTTGTCCTAAGCCCGACCAACGAAGAGAGCGTCGTCGCGCTCGTGCGAGGCAAAGTGACGTCATATAAACAGCTGCCGCTAAATTTGTATCAGATAAATACCAAATTTAGAGATGAAGCGAGGCCGAGATTTGGGCTACTTAGAGGGCGCGAGTTTTTGATGAAGGACGGATATAGCTTTCACGCAAACGCCGAGGATCTGGACCGTGAATTTGACCTGATGGAGAAAACTTATAGCAAAATTTTTACTCGCCTTGGGCTAAATTTCCGCGCGGTTAGAGCCGATAGCGGCGCGATAGGCGGCAGCGGAAGTAAAGAATTTATGGTGCTAGCAAATAGCGGCGAGGACGACATCATCGTCTGCGAAAACTGCGACTACGCCGCAAACATAGAGGCCGCAACCCGCGCAAAACGAACGACGCAGGCGGAGCGGCCCGAGGCTGACGCGGCTAAATTTTTAACTCCAAATGCCAAAACCATCAAAGACGTGGCGGAGTTTTTTAGAGTTGACGAGTTTTACTGCATAAAAGCGGTGATAAAAAAGGCGATTTTTATCGGCGATAAAGGTGAAAAGAGCGAGAAAATCGTAGTATTTTTCGTGCGCGGCGAGGATGAGCTACAAGAGGTCAAAGCGCAAAACGCATGTGGAGCGCTCGAGTTAACGGACGCAACCGAGGCCGAGATCGCGGTGGCTGGGCTTGTGGGCGGATTTTGCGGGCCGGTCGGGCTAAAGGGCGTGGAGTTTTATATCGATAAAGAGCTTGAAGGCGAGACGCAGATGATCTGCGGCGCAAACGAGCGGGATTATCACTTCGTCGGCGTTAGCGTTAGCAGCTTTAACGCGGAGCGCTTCAAAGACCTAACCGCCGTAAAAGCCGGCGACAAATGCCCTTGCTGCGGAGGAAATTTAAGCGTTAGCAAAGGTATCGAGGTCGGACATATATTTAAGCTAGGCACTAAGTACTCAGAGCCGATGGGTGCGACGTTTTTGGACGAAAACGGCAAAGCAAAACCGTTTATCATGGGCTGCTACGGCATAGGCGTCAGCCGCCTGGTCGCCGTCGCCGTCGAGGCCAAGCACGACGAAAAAGGCACAATCTGGAACGAAACCCTAGCTCCGTTTAAATTTGAAATCATCATCTCAAATTTAAAAGACGAAGAGGGCGTCAAATTTGCGCAGGGGCTTTACGAAGACCTACGCGCGGCTGGCTTTTCTGTGCTGCTTGACGATAGAAACGAGCGTTTCGGCGTCAAAATGAGCGAATTTGAGCTGATGGGATTTCCTTATGCCGTGATCGTGGGCAAGGGACTAGCCGAAGGCACGGTCGAGCTCGTCACGCGCGACGGGCTAACTAAAGAAACCGTAAAAGCGGGCGAAATTTTAGCGCGACTAAAGAGCCTATGATAAGGCATTTTTTTACGCCCTACGTCGTTTTGGAGATCGTAGCGGCGTATTTTTTTATCCACGCGTACGGATTTTTAAATTTAGTTCTAGAGGTCATCGCATCGGCTATTTTGGGGCTATTTTTTATGTTTCGCGTCGGATTTTTTCAGCTCACGAGCAACATCACGTTTTTTAAGCCCTCAGACGTCTTTAGCAGCGTAGGTATGGCGATCGGGGGATTTTTTATGTTTATCCCGGGGCTTATCACCGACGTTTTGGGCGCGGCGATCGTAGCGGTCGCGTTTTTTGCAAATTTAAAAAACGGCGGCGAGCGCAAGGGTGGGAGCGAATATTATTACGAAAAATTTGAGAGCGGGCAGAGCAAACCGCGCGATGACGGCGAGATCATCGACGTCGAAGTCGTAGAAGAAAAGAGGCAAATATGGAAAAACTAAAAATCGCAACGAGAAAAAGCGTGCTGGCTATGTGGCAAAGCGAGCATATCAGGGATAAAATTTTATCGCGCTACCCGGAGCTTGCAGTCGAGCTAACGGGCATGAAAACTAAAGGCGACGTAATCCTAGACACCCCGCTGGCTAAGATCGGCGGTAAGGGGCTTTTTACGAAAGAGCTGGAAGATAGCATGCTAAGCGGCGAAACGCACATCGCCGTGCATAGTCTAAAAGACGTACCCGTCGTATTTCCGGAGGGGCTGGTGCTGGCCGCGATCTGCTCGCGCGAGGATGTTAGAGACGCGATGCTAAGCGAAAAATACGCTAAATTTGAGGATCTGCCAGGGGGCGCATGCGTGGGCACGACGAGCCTGCGCCGCAAGATGCAGCTACTTTTTATGCGGCCCGATCTTGAGATAATATCGCTGCGAGGCAACGTCCAAACCCGTCTGCGCAAGCTAAAAGAGGGCGAATTTGACGCGATCATCCTAGCGATGGCGGGCGTGAACCGCTTAAATTTACGCTCCGAAGTCGCACATATCGTGCCGTTTGAGCTAGATCAGATGGTGCCTGCGATGGGGCAGGGGGCGCTAGGTATCGAGGCTAGAGAGGACTCTGAAATTTTAAATTTGATAGAGTTTTTAAAAGACGAAAAAGCTGTGATAGAGACGACCGTGGAGCGTGATTTCGTCGCGATGCTAGAGGGCGGTTGCCAGGTGCCTATCGGCGTAAATGCAAATTTAAATGGCGACAAGATCGAGATACGCGCGGTCGTGGGACTACCGGACGGTAGCGAGAGTATACGCGAAAATATCGTCGCGCAAAAAAGCGAGTGGAAGAGCGTGGGCGCCGAGCTTGGACGAATATTTATCGGCAAGGGCGCAAAGGAGCTGTTAAAACGCGCCGAGGAGATGGCGAACATATGAGAAAAGCGCTTATTTTGGCGTTTTTGATGTCCGAGCTTTTTGCACAGGTAGATTTGGAGCTTATTTATTCGCTCTTTACCGATAAAAATTTCGATAAAAACATCTATTTTAAGGGCGAGATGCGAGATCGATTAAAAAATAATTTTTACTCAGCCGACAAATTTGACGAAATAAAAGTCGTCAAACTCGGCCAGAGCAGCGAATTTAGTGGAATATTTCGCGTTTGGCTCGCTTCTAAAAACGGCACATCACTTGATCTATACATTTTTGCTAAAGATGACGGTATTTATGCGCTCAGATCGCTCGCGCAAACTGGCATCATAGAGGCAACGATAAAGGGCTATGAGGTTGCGAGCGAGGCGGAAAAGGCGCAACTTAGAGCAATGGGCGGGGATATAGAAAATTTAAGGCTGATTTTGGCAAGTGATAATGCATTGCTAAAATTTGGACGCAAAAACGAGGCAAAATTTGAAGAGCTGTTTGCGCTATATCAAAAGGACGAAGTGGCGGCAAACGAAGTCGTAAAGCGACTACATCTATCTCATGCGGCGTACGACGACGGAGTTTTTGAGCTTATCATAGGCGGCGTAACGGATAATGTAGTGGGTTTTATGCGCGTGGAAAACGAATCTAATCTGCCGCAGATGAGTCCGAGCGAGTTTATAATGTTAGAACGGCTCTCTCCAAACTCAAAATGGTATCTTTTTAAGACGACTTAGACCGATGGAGGCAACCCTGGCCGGTTTTCACTTTTTGCTTGCCTTAACGCTGCAAATTTAGCGCCATGCGCTTTTGGTTAGAGGTTGTAAGAGATCAAATTTTTGCTAAGTCGGCGTTAAATTAGAGTATCTGCCAAAACCGATAATTTTTACGATTTTACTAATTTTTCGGCAGTTAAAGTTGTGTTTTTGGCTCAAAATGTTTGCAAATTTAACTCAAACGCGGCCAAAATTTTAGCTTCAAAAACGGCTCGTTCGGATATAAATTATTAAGGAAAAATATGGACTACATCAAGCTTCTAAAAGATAACGGCCTGTTGCGCGTCGTGGATGAGCCCGCGGATATCGATCTAGAGATCGCTCACGCAAGCTACATCGAGGTCAAGCGCGAAAACTCGCAGGCGCTGCTTTTTACAAACCCTATCTGCAAAAAAACCGGGCATAAATTTGCCCCCGTACTAACTAACATCTACGGCTCAAAAAGGGCGCTTGAACTGATATTTGGCGTGCAGCCTGATGAGATCGCGGCTGAGATAGAAAAGCTTTTAAAGCCCAAAAAACCTGAAAATTTCAAAGAGAAGCTTGACTTTTTGGCCTATCTTTTTAGCATGAGAAAGATTTTTACCAAAAGGCTAAAGGGCGAGGGCGAGTGCCAGCAGGTCAAATTTATAGGCGAGCAGGCCG
>NZ_CALINL010000127.1 GCF_938045225.1 uncultured Campylobacter sp. | reverse complement strand
TTGTGGAAGAAGCAGAATCGTATCGCCGCGCCGCTTCATCCACATCCATGCCGATCGCGCTAATAAAAAGCGGCCTTTTGCTACCGCCTCTGCAAATTTCTCTTACAAATTTGCAGCTACCTTTAAAAGGCGATTTGGCTACGCCCACGACCTGTACTCTGCGCTCCAGGTGCTCGTATAAATGCCCGCCCAGACCGTATCTGCCATCGTCGTCAAGATAAACGAAACCGTCGATCACGATGAGCGAGATATCCCGTACATCCAAATCCTGCAAAAGCGAGACGATGCACGGTAGCTCCCTTTTATAAAAGCTTCCGCTCTCATAGGGCGCTACGCCATCTACTACTTTTGAGATGATTTTGAGCGGATTTTCGTCGCTAAAGTTTTCAAACAAAACCCCTACGACTTTAGCCTTGCTTCCCGTATAATACGCATCTACGGCAAGTTTCACCGCTATCCTTTTTTGGTTTAAATTTGAGCGGCGCAAAAAGGCAAACAAAGCATCAAAAAGCCGCCTCAAAAGCTCAAATTTAATCTTGCTCTAAAACGACTTTATTGCCTTTCGTGCCGAGCACGCGTACCTTCGAGCCCTCGGATAAATTTCCATCGTAGCGCCACAAAGTGCCTTTAAAATAAACCATACCCTCTCTGATCTCGCCCTCGCCGCTCTCGTTTAAAAAGTCGTCTTTGACCTCGCTTTCGTGCTGGTTAAATTTGGCCTTAAGCGGCTTTCTGAGCGCGAAAAGTAGGACTAACGAGGTGGTAGCGATGAGTAAAATTTGATACTCCCAAGCGATATCGATAAAAAATCCCAAAACTCCGACCGCTAAAAATCCAAGCCCGAAAAATAGCACGAAAAAGCTACCGAGCATAAACTCGAGCATGACTAGCCCAATGCCCGCAGCCAGCATCAAGTATGCGGGTATCATTTCGCCGCCCTAGCGCCCAAAAAGTCCTTTAAGACGCTTAAAGAGCCGATGAGCTCGGTCGCTTCGTAAGGGACTAAAATTTTATCTTTCGAGCCGTTTTTGGCTAGCTCGTTAAAGGCTCCGACGCGGTCGCGCGCTAGCAGGAACTCAGCAGCCTTGGCGTTTTGCGCCATGCTTTCGTTTATCATATCCATCGCCTCTTTTTGAGCCGTCGCTAGCGCGATTTGCTCGTATTTTTTCGCATCAGCCATACGCTCGATGGCTTCGGCTTGCAATACTTTTTCTTGCTTTAGCGCCTCGGCGTTGCGGATGAGCGCCTCTTTTTCGGCCTGCGCTTTTAGCTCGATCGCGCGTTTTTCGCGCTCGGCTTTCATCTGTAGATTCATCGCCTCTTCGATGCCGTGCGGGACGGAGATCTCGGAGATCTCGACGCGCATGATCTTTACGCCCCAGTTGTCGGCGGCGTCTCCGAGCGCTCTTTGTAGCGCGGAGTTTAGGCGGTCGCGCGAGCTAAGCGTATCATCAAGGTTCATCGCGCCGATCTCGCCGCGCAGCGTCGTCATGGCCAAATTAGCGATCGCGCGTTTGTAGCTATCGACGTTATATAGAGCCATTTTGCCGTCCACGACCTTTAAAAACACTATGCCGTCGACGCTTATGTTTACGTTATCTTTGGTGATGACTTGCTGCTTCGTGATATCTACTAACTGTTCGCGCACAGTGATCACGGCGCGGATCTGATCAACAAAAGGGATGATGATATGAAAACCGCCATCAAGCACCTTGTGAAATTTACCCAAACGCTCGACGATGTAGATATCAGACTGCGAGATGATCTTAATGCCGGCCTTTAAAAACAAGACCGCAAAGGCCAGCACGACCACGGCAAATACGATAAACGGGATGCTCTCTTCCATGACTACTCCTTAAAATATTTTTCATAATTTTAGCCGCTTTTTGCTAAAAAATCGCCATTTTAGCGGAAATTTTTTAGTATAATTAGCCAAAATTTTAAGGATAAATCATGAAAAATATTTTATTTTTAGCCGCGGCTGCGATGATATTTGCTGGCTGTGCGGCAAGCGGCGGCGCAAGCGCTGTAAATAGCAAAAAATGCGGCAGCACAGAGGTTTTTGAAACCTGCGGCACCGAGATAGATAAGGAAAATTTGATCGGCGTTTACGAAGCTAAGGTGTTTTGCGACGGATGTAGCGAAAACTCAAAAAGCACGCTAACACTAAACGCGGACAAAACGTTTAAAATCGACACCATTTATCAAAAAAAGATCGCGCAAAGAGAGATGCAAAAGGGCAAATACGAGATAGAGGGCAGCACCCTAAGCATGGCGAATCAATACCGCGAAAAGCTAAATTTCGAGATTAACGGCGATACGCTACGCCAGATCAGCAACCAAAACAGCTTTATCAAAGAAAATTTCGCCCAGGAGCGCATCTACAAAAAGCTAGAAGCAAACTAATCGGCAAATTTAGCGCTCAAATTTGACCCGAAGCCCAAAATGAGTAAATTTATCGACCTACTAAAAAACCAGCCCGTTTTCGCGCGCCTCTCGCTCATACAACTGATTTGCTATTTTGGCGTTTGGTTCTCGCACACGGGCATTTTTACGCTGCTTATCGAGCTTGACGCGCCCGTTTGGGCGATCACGGCGGCGGCTGCGTTAGCTTTCGTGCCGGGCGTGCTGCTATCGCCTTTTAGTGGTATCGTAGTGGATAAATTTAGCCCAAAACCGATGCTTGTTATCATGATGGCGGTTGAGACCATAAGCGTTTTTATGCTGCTTTTTATAAATTCACTCGATTTTTTATGGCTGCTTTTGCTTATCATTTTTGTTAGAAACGGCGTTGGCGGGATGTATTTTCAAGTAGAGATGAGCGTGCTACCAAAAATTTTGAGCAAAGAGAGCCTAAAGCTTGCAAACGAGA
>NZ_CALINL010000126.1 GCF_938045225.1 uncultured Campylobacter sp. | reverse complement strand
AAGCAAATAAATTTAAAGAAAAATAGGTCAAATTTGGCCGAAAATAAAAGAATTTAAGCCGAATCAAATCGGCTTAAATTTGCGTTCAAATTTGAGCCCTAAAGTCGCTCGCCGTATTGCGAAAATCAGCCAAAATTTAAAGCCGCTCTATCGCCGCAAGTACATTTATAGCGTCGTTTGCTGGCTCTGCTACGTCGTTAAATCTTTTTACGACTTCGCCGTTTTTTATGATCAGAGTTTGGCGGCGGTAAAATTTCTTGCCGTCGTTTGTCGTAAAGGTTTGCAAATTTAACGGGGATTCTAGCTCGAAGTTTTCATCGCTCAAAAATATAAAATTTGCGCCTACGCTTTGTTTAAACTCGTTCATCTTTTCTACGCTCTGAGAACCGACGGCGATTAGCGTAAAGCCCGCAGATTCGAGCTTTACAAGGTTTTCTTGATAGGCTTTGCACTGAAGCGTGCAGCCTGTTAGCCCCTTTAAATCCTTTAAATTTTCAGGCAAAAACTTCCCGCTCTCGCCCATTTTAGGATATGTAAAAACTATGCAGTTTTTACCGCTCGTTAGCTCGTCAAATTTGACCGGATTTGCGTTTATATCTTTCATTGCGTCCTCTTTGAGTGTGAATTATTAAAAAAATAGACTAAAAATAGCACCGCAAAGCTTATAAACAGCATAATCGCCGAATAAACGTGCGCCTTAGTGTAGTCCATGAGCTCGACGGCCTCGTAGATGGCGATGCTCGCGACTTTAGTCTTATCTGGGGCGCTGCCGCCTATCATCAGCACGACGCCAAACTCGCCCAAAGTATGCGCGAAACTTACTATGAGAGCGGTTAGAAGCGATGGTTTGATGTTTGGCAGAGCAACTCTAAAAAGCGTCTCCCATTTGCCTTTGCCTAGCGAATAGCTCGCCTCAAAAAGACTCTTTGGCAGGCTCGCAAAGCCCGCCTGAAGCGGCTGAAACATAAAAGGCAGCGAGTAAATGCAGCTAGCGATGATGAGGCCTGAAAAGTTAAAAACCAAGCGGATATCAAAGGTTTGCTCAAAAAATTTGCCCAAAAAGTTGTAAGGCGAGAGAAAAACCAGCATGTAAAAACCGAGCACCGAAGGCGGCAGCACGAGAGGCAGCGAGATCACGGCTTCTAGCACGGGTTTAAATTTAAAACTCGCGCGGCTGAGCCAAAACGCGACCGGCAGCATGAGAAAAAACAAGATCGCAGTCGAGATAAAAGCAAGCTTTAGCGAGAGGTAAAAGGGCGTAAAATCTATATTCATCTAGCCTCGCTTTGCGCGTAAATTTGATCGTTTCGCTCGTCAAATTTGCCCGATTTAGCGCCGTAAAATTTGTCGTTTTCACCACCGCTTTTTTGTAAATTTAGCCCAAATGCCTTAGCGCTTATCGCCGCCTCGTCGCCTGATTTTAAATTTGCCGCTTCCGCCGTGCTTAGAGCTACTTCGCAAAGCTGCCCACCGACGGAAACGACGGCTACGTAGATGGCGTCGCGCTTTGAGATTTCTAAAATTTTAGCCGGCAGGCTAAATTTCTGCGAGCCGCTGTGGCGCAAAAATATCTCGCCAGGGCTGCCTTCCTGCGCGATTTTACCGCCCTCTAGCACGAAAACTTTTGAGGCGAGTTTGTAGATCTCCGCGACGTCGTGGCTAACCAAAATCGTCGTCATATCAAACTCGGCGTGCACCTTAGCAAGGTAGTCTTGCAGCTTTTCGCGCATGGCGTTATCAAGGGCTGAAAGCGGCTCATCGAGTAGTAAAATTTCTGGCTTTCGCATGAGTGCGCGGGCTAGGGCGGCGCGCTGCTTTTGACCGCCCGAGAGCTGTGAGATGGCAGCGTTTTCTAGCGAGCTCATCTCGACTAGTTCTAGTAGCTTGCGTGCTAAATTTACGTCGTTGTTTGCAAAAAGCAGATTTTTCATCACGTTCATATTTGGAAAAAGCGCGTAGTCTTGAAATAAAAACCCGATATTTCGGCTTTGGGGCGGAGTGAAGTTTTTACCGTCAAATAGCGTCTGGCCGCCTGCTTTTATCGTTCCGCTATCAGGCGTTTCAAATCCTGCGATCAGGCGCAAAAGCGTCGTTTTGCCGCTACCGCTTTTGCCGTACAAGGCGACGAATTCACCCTTTTTTACGTTCAAATTTACGTCTAGATTAAATTTCCCGTTTGCGCCGTTTAGGCTTTTTATGCAGTTTAGTTCTATCATGCGATGTAGAGCGAGGTTGCCTTGATGTAGGCGTAAATCTGATCGCCCGGTGCTAAATTTAGCCGCTTTAGCGATGCCGTGGAGATGATGCTTTCAAACTCAAACTCGCCCGCGTTTAGATGCAGCGAGCTCGTGATTTGCCCTCTTTGGATGTCTGAAATTTGCGCTTTTATCTCGTTTGAGACCGAGCAGTTTAAAAGCGGGGAGGTAGCGACGAATACGTCCGAGCTTTTAAAGCCTAGCCGAACTTCGTCGCCGATTTTTAAATTTTGCAGATTTTCCAAGGATAGCATTTTGAGGCTCAAATTTTCGGCGCTAAACTCAAAAACACTAACGCCGTCATTTTGCTCTATCGCCGAAATTTTAGCCTTTATCACGGGATGACGTATCCGAATTTTCTAAAGATTTCCTTCGCGCGGTCGCTTCTGATGAAGTCGTAGAAAGCTTTGGCTTCAGGATTGTTCTCGCCGTGTTTTAGGATAACCATGCCTTGATCGATCGGAGTGTAGAGCGCAGGATCGATGAGGATAAAGTTTTTACCCTCTTTGTACTCGGCCATTTTTTTATCGTGCATTGCAGAAGCCGCGATAAATCCTACATCGGCAGCGCTTAGAGCTTGGCTTAGAGCTTCGCCGATAGATTTTGCTAGGATGACGTTTTTCTCGACTTTATCGTAGATGCCCGCTTTTTTTAGAGCTTCGACGCTAGCCTTACCGTAAGGAGCGGTTTCGGGGTTTGCGATCGCGATGGCTTTTAGGCCTTCTACCGCGTTTATGCCCTTAGCTAGATCGATATCTCTGATCGTAAATAGAGCAAGCGCGCCCTGAGCGTATACTACAGGCTCGGTTACGGCAAATTTGGTGTCATATAGATCCTCTACGAATTTCATATTCGCAGCCATGAAAACGTCGGCAAGAGCGCCGTTTTTGACCTGGGTAGATAGCGCGCCGCTAGCTCCTAGAGTGACGGTTACTTTGGTGTCCGGATTTGATTTGGCAAACTCGGACTTTAGCTCGTCAAACGCATAAGTGACGTTTGCTGCGGCAAATACGTTGATCTCGCCCGCGTTTAGGTTAAAAGCGGCGATAGCCGCGACGACTAACGAAAAAAATGTTTTTTTCATTTTTTATACTCCTACTATGATTTGACTTGCTTTGATTATAGCGGTGAGCTCGTCGCCCACGCCGATTTTCATATCCATCGCGCTATCTTTGGTGATGATAGAGGTTAGCGTCTGATGATTGCTGATTTCTAGTACGATTTCGGCGTTTACGGAGCCGATTTTAGCCTCGATAACGCGTCCTTTTAATAAATTTGCCGCGCTTAGCTTTAGATTTTCCTCTTTTGCGAGCATTACGCTTGGGGCTTTAAAGATAAATACGACCTTTTTGCCGACTTTTAAATTTAGATTTTTTTCAGACTCGACCGTGACGTTAGCGCGTAAAATTTCGCCGTTTGAGAGCTTGGCGCTGATTTGCGAATTTACCGCGCCCGTTTTTACTTCGGTTATCTCGCAGCTTAGTTGGTTTCGCGCGCTCAGACTCATGCTCATGCGCTGTAAATTTAAAATTTCGTTCGTATCAACGTTTATATTTGAACAAACTTTTTCTAAAAATATCTTTTGGCTCTCTAGCATCGCGTCATATAGCGCGATCATCTTTTTGCCATACGCAGTGAGCTCCGAGCCGCTGTTTTTCTTGTTGCCTTCGGCTCTTGCGATTAGCGGTTCGTCCGAGCGGTTGTTTAGCGCGTCTAGGCTGTCCCATGCGTTTTTGTACGAGATGCCGACGTACTCGGCGGCTTTGGTTATGCTTTTGGTGTGTTCTACGGCCTTTAAAAGCTCTATATGTTTAGCCAGCACCGATACGCCGCTATCTAAAAATAGCTCTAAACTAACGTCTGCTTTCATGAAAATCCCCCAAATTCTATCAATATAAAAAAATAATTTGCTAGGAAGTATATTTAAATATATATGAAAAATAACTTAAATAAACTTCGTAATACCGGGCATTTTGAAATTTATAAATTTAAAAGCTACATTGAGATAAAATCTCAGGTTACTGCCTTTGCAGACTTGAAATTCGGAGATTTGATGAGAAAATTTTTACTCTCTCTTTTGCTTTTTTTTAGTTGCGTTTTTGCCGAACAAACGCAAGAAAAGAGCGAATTTGACGACGAATTTACGCAGCCTAGCGAGATTTTCGATCCGCTTAGCGGCTATAATAGAATGATGACGGGATTTAATGATTTTATGTACGTAAACGCCATCCACCCCGCGATAAAAGGTTATAACTACATAGTGCCCGAGGCTGCTAGAACTGCAGTGGGGAACTTTTTTGACAACCTTTTATATCCCGTTCGCTTCGTAAACAACCTCTTGCAGTTTAAATTTAGCGAGGCCGGCGAGGAGACGCTGAGATTTTTGGCAAATACGATTATCGGCTTTGGCGGGCTAACCGACGGCGCGAAATACTATAATCTGCAACGCCACGACGAGGACTTCGGTCAAACGCTAGGATACTGGGGCGTGGGTAGCGGATTTCACCTGGTTTTACCGTTTATCGGGCCGTCAAATTTACGCGATATCGTCGGTCTAGTCGGCGATTATTATCTCGATCCCATCAGCTATGTAAAGCCGGCTCTAGACTCCTTTGCGATAAAAACTTTCCGTCAGGGCAACCTTTTGTCTTTACATCCAGATGCTTACGACAATCTTAAAAAAGACGCGATCGATCTGTATCCGTTTCTACGCGACGCATACGAACAGCGCCGCAACCACCTAATAAAGGAATAAAATGAAGTTTTTAAAAATCATTCTGCTTGCGTTTTTTAGCGCGGTTAGCCTCTTTGCTATCAGCGAGGAGCAGATAAAACCTACGATGCAAAAAACGACGCAAGACGCTATCGAGGTATTAAAAAACGCAAATTTGAGCAAAGACGAGAAAATAAGCAAAATTTTCGCCGTTTTTGATCCGTATTTCGACTACGAACAGATGTCAAAGATCGCTCTAAGCAAGCGCTATAACAACCTAAGCGCCGAGCAAAAGGCTAAATTTAACAAAGCCTTCGAAGAGAGATTAAAATCAAGCTACGTCGATAAACTTTTAAGCTACAAAAACCAAACTATAAATTTTAAAGACGCGACCAAACCAAACGAAAATCGCTACTTTCTAAATGCGGATCTAGTCGGCGAGGACGGTAAAAACTACGGCTTTACGTATAAATTTTACAACGCCAAAGAGCGCGGCTGGCTCATCTACGACGTCGAAATTTTAGGCGTTAGCATCATCCAAACCTACCGCAGCCAGTTTGATAGCCTGATGGAAAACGAGAGCTTTGAAAATTTGCTTAGCAAGCTAAACTCCGTCCAAGCTCCGCAATAAGGCGCTGATGAAGCGGATTTTTAAATTTATCGTCGACTTTCCAAAGAGCGTTATCGCGGGCGTGCTAACCGCGACGCTAGTTTTTGGATATTTTAGCGGCAAGCTCGAGGTGGACGCGTCTACCGAGACACTGCTACTTGAAAACGATAAAGATCTAGCCGTCTTTAGAGACGTTTCTAAACGCTACGTTAGCCCAAACTACCTAGTCATCGCCTACACGCCAAAAGACGATCTGCTCGCACCCTCTACGCTTGAAAAGATAGAAAATTTAAGCCGCGAACTAGAAAAAAACGAGCTCGTCTCAAGCGTCATTTCTATATTAAACATCCCGCTGCTTCAAAGCGGAACTAACGATCTAGGCGAGCTGGTTAAGCATGTACCTAGCCTTGCCGATACAGATATAAACAAAACCTTGGTGCGCCGCGAGTTTGCAGATAGTCCGCTATATACGAACAACCTCGTTAGCCGTGATCTAAAAACTACGGCGATCGTGCTAAATTTAAAGACCGATGAGAAATATCAAAGCATACTAAACGAGCGAAACGCTCTGCTAAACGCCAAGCTAGACGGCAATATCACGAGCGAGCAAAAACAGCGTCTAAGCGAGGTAAATGCGCAGTTTAAAGCTCACCGCGACGAAGCGCGTATAAAAGAGAACGCCGCGATCGAGCAGATCCGCGAGACGATAGCGAAATTTGGCGGCGGCGAGAGTTTGTTTCTAGGCGGAGCAAATATGATCGCCGACGATATGGTGAGCTTCGTGCGATCCGATCTTGCGACCTACGGCATCAGCGTCACGCTGCTTTTGGTCTTTTGCCTTTGGCTCTTTTTTAGGCAGATTCGCCACATCGTTATGCCGATTTTTATCTGCGTAATTAGCGTTATCTGGGCGAGCGGGCTGTTTGGGTTTTTCGGTTGGGAGATTACCGTCATCAGCTCAAACTACATCGCCCTTCAGCTCATCATCACGATCTCGGTCGTCATTCACCTGATCGTGAGTTACCGCGAGTTTTGCATCACAAAACCGCATCTTAGCAACCGTCAACTAGTCTATCTCACGCTGCGCGATAAGGCCAGCCCATCGTTTTTTGCGATATTTACGACCGTTATCGGCTTTTTGTCGCTTGCGCTTTCTGATATCAAGCCTATCATAATGCTAGGTATCATGATGAGTGCGTCGATCTCTATCTCGCTGGCGCTCGCGTTTTTGCTATTTGGCTCCGCGATGGCGCTGATGCCAAAGCTCGCTCCCGTTAGAACTTTTGAGGATAAATTTAGCTTTACTAAACACTGCGCCGCGTTTGCGCTAAATCATAGCCGCGCGGTTTATGCGATTAGCATTGCGGTGCTTGTCTTCGGGCTTTACGGCATCTCAAAGCTAAAGGTTGAAAATAGTTTTATAAGCTATTTTAAAGATACGACCGAAATCCACAAAGGCATGCAGGTGATCGATACGAAGCTAGGCGGCACGGTGCCTGTTGATATATTGATCAAATTTAACAAGCCTAAATTTGAACAAAGCGCGGCCAAAAACGAGCCTAAAGACGAATTTGACGACGAATTCGCCGCTAGCGCGAACGAGGATAAGTACTGGTTTAATCAGCACAAAATTGATGTCGCGAAAAAGGTACATAACTATCTAGAAAATAAGCGCTTTATCGGGCACGCCAGCAGCCTAAACACCGTCGTAAAGATCGTCGAGCGTATCACGCAAAAGCCCGCCGACGGCCTCATGCTCTCGATCCTATACGAACAGATCCCGCAAAAATACAAAGACATAATCCTAAGCCCCTATGTAAGCATAAAGGACAACGAGCTGCGCTTTACCGCGCGAACTCTTGATAGCGACGACGCGCTACGCAGAGACGAGTTTTTGCACGAGCTAAAAACCGATATCGCAAATTTGATTGCAAACGACAATGCAAGCGTGCAAGTTAGCGGCGCGATGGTGCTTTACAACAACCTCCTTCAAAGCCTCATCGCCTCGCAGGTGGATTCTTTCGGTTTTGTTATCTTGTCGCTTTTTATCGTTTTTTGCATTATTTTTAAAAGCATTAAGCTCGCCGCAATCGCTATCACGTCAAATTTGATCCCGCTTTGTGCGGTATTTGGCGTCATGGGCGTCATGGGTATCCCGCTTGACATCATGAGTATTACGATAGCGGCTATCAGCATAGGCATCGGCGTGGACGACATCATCCACTACATACACCGCCTAAAAATCGAGCTTCGCAGCAAAAACGTCGCCGAGTCGATCAAGGCCTCGCACGCAAGTATCGGCTACGCGATGTACTACACCTCGTTTGCGATTATCCTCGGCTTTAGCATAATGGTAACTAGCAACTTTATCCCGACGATATATTTCGGACTTTTGACCGATCTTGTTATGATAATGATGTTGCTGGGGGCGTTGGTGTTGCTGCCAACCTTAATCAAAACCTTTTACCGGTCTAGAATTTCCCGCTGATTCCCCGTAAACGACGGATTTCAAGCTTTAAAATTTTAAACCCGTTTCGGTTACGTATTTCA
>NZ_CALINL010000125.1 GCF_938045225.1 uncultured Campylobacter sp. | reverse complement strand
CCCGCCTCTGGCGGCGAAATCCTCAATGCCTAATTTTGGCGCTATCCAAAGCGAGATAGCGCCGCCCACAAAGGCGCTAACCCCGATGATGGCGCACGCTTGACCGATTATGCCGAACATATTTCGAGCAAATATCAGCAGCGCGCTAAATAACATCACGTAGCCTTCTATCGGAAATTCGCTTAATTTTTCTATATCTTTTCTGACGTTCTCGTCGCCCTCAAGTAGTGCAAGGATCTTTTGCGCGCCTATCTTTATGCCGCCTTACATATCGTCTTTTTTAAACTCCGGAACTATGTAGTTATCGATGATGACTTCGCAGAAAGCATCCGTTATCGTGCCCTCTAAGCCGTATCCGACCTCGATACGCACCCGCCTATCGTTTGGAGCTACCACTAGCAACACGCCGTTATTTTTATCTTTTTGTCCGATGCCCCAGTATCTGCCCAGCTTTAAAGAATATTCACTAATATTCACTCCGCCCAGATTTTTTATGGTAACTACTACGACCTGATTGGTCGTGTTGTTTTCGTGGTCGGCTAGCGCGCTTTCTAGCTCCTCTTTGACGGCGGGACTAAGTATGCCCACCTGATCTACGACTCTGCCCGTTAAAGCGGGAAAATTTAGCTGTTCGGCGATTTTTTGCGATACGTTTTCCTCTTTGGCGACCGCACCGGGGGCATCTACCTGGCCGTCTGTTTTATCCATTAACGTAACAGAATGCGACTGCTCGGAGTTTTTTTGAGGCCCTTGCGTCTCATCAGAGGGAACTAACAACAAAAGCCCCAAAACCAGCGCAATAACGGTATATAAAATATTAGTTAAAATGCGTTTCATCTTTATACCTTATCTATGGCGTCCAAAAAAGCCTGCAAATTTGACGGCGTCTCGGGTCAAATTTAACTACCGACTCGCGGTTTTAAATCAAATTTACAAAGAAAAAAGCGTAATTTAGTAAGTCATAAAATTTGACGCTAAATTTTAAAGCATAAGCTACCACCTGCCGCTAGCTCCGCCGCCGCCAAAGCCACCGCCACCAAAGCCAGCTGAAGGCTGCCCTTCACGGCTTGCACGACTTTCCAGAAGCTGGAAGTTGTCTGCAACGACTTCTGTGACATAGACACGCTGGCCTTGCTGATTGTCGTAGTTACGAGTCTGAATGCGACCAGTAATTCCGATTAGAGCGCCTTTTTTGGCCCAATTAGCAAGATTTTCTGCCTGCTGACGCCAGATGACAACATTG
This sequence comes from uncultured Campylobacter sp., assembly GCF_938045225.1. GTDB lineage: Bacteria > Campylobacterota > Campylobacteria > Campylobacterales > Campylobacteraceae > Campylobacter_A. The sequence goes on along the minus strand of NZ_CALINL010000125.1, from coordinate 35 downwards.
ATAAAATCAGCTTCGCGCTCACCACTTTGGTTCTT
>NZ_CALINL010000124.1 GCF_938045225.1 uncultured Campylobacter sp. | reverse complement strand
TTTATCTCGACAATTAAGCTTTATACATTGCTTAAAGAACACTCGGTCGTCTAAATTTGCCTAAATTTGGCGATATTTTTAGCAAATATCACAAATCTAACACGAATTTTATTATTTTCTGTGCTATAATCCTTAAATATAAAAATTAATGTTCCACATTAAATTTGCGGAACGTAAATTTGCTAAATTTAACCAAGGAGTTTTTATGAAACTAGCAAAACTAAGTTTAGCCGCCGTTTTGGCGCTTGGCTTTTTAGGCGCCGCAAACGCAGCCGATACCTTTGGGGAGGCGTTTACCAAAGGAAAACTAGCAGGCAAGATCCAGGCTACCTACGTCGATCAAAAAGACGAACGCGCGCCGATACACGACGAGCAGCTGACGTCCATACAGCTTGAGCTTGGATACGTGACCGATCCGTTTTACGGCTTTAGGCTCGGCATTACGGGACAGGGCAACTTCTTGCCGTTTAACAGCATGAGAAAAAGCGGCACCTTGTACGATAAAGAGTGGAGAACGCAAGGCGCGGTAATGTCCGAAGCGTATCTGGGCTACGGTATAGGGCAGACTGATATAAAATTCGGCCGTCAATACGTAAATACTCCGCTAGTAGCGGGCAATCCGACTCGCGCGTTTAAAGAGGCGTTTGAGGGTCTAACGATCGTAAATAAAGACATACCAAACACTGCATTGATCGGCGGCTGGTATTATAAATTTCAAGGCAGAAGCGCCGTCGTAACGGGCGGCAAAGAGGGACGCGCTCCGCACTTTAAAGATAGAGTTATCGTCGGCGGCATGGGACCCGTGGCGTACGAGTTTGATAATATCTTTACCGGCGCGGTCATAAATCAAAGCATCCCGAATCTAAAACTAACCGGCGCATACGCTAGAGTGACCGACCTTAGGCGCGGCGCGCTGCAAGGCGACATCAACTTCTACCTAGCCGAGGCTAACTATAAAGTACCCGTCGGCGACTTTAAGCTCGGTTTTGACGCGATGTACAAGGGCTCTCGCACTACAAGAGGCCTGGAGGATCTAAACTACGACGGAAATATGATCGGTCTAAGAGCGGGGATTTATGATTTTGTTGGCTTTAGCGCCTCTTATGCCTATACGACCGTCGGCGACAACGACGCTTTAGCGTTTGGTCTAGGTAACGGCCCTGGCTCATACACGTTGCTTCCTATCCGCGGACCTTTCGTATTTACGGGCTATGCGGGTATGAATACGCATAAGCTTTTGTTTGAATACGACTTTAAAGAAGCGGGCGCCGAGGGCTTAAAAGCAAAACTACACCTAGTAAAAGGCAAGCAAGACGCCCCTCACCGCAACGCCGGTCCGACAGCGGCTAACACACACATGAACGTCAAGGGCTGGGCGGCTCAGGCTATCTACGATATACCGTGGGTCAAGGGACTAAGCGCAAGCGTCACCTATACGGCTCTTGAGAGAAAGAACTTTGATACTATGGGCGCAGTCAAAAAGACTGATAACAACGAGCTTTGGTTGCAAGTCGGATATAAATTTAACCTTCTAAACTAGCTTTTAGCCACGTGGACGCAAATTTGACGCGTCCGCTACTTCTTTATTTTTTGTGTTTTTAGTCAAAAGTCAAATTTGCCTTTGTAAAACCGACATAAATTTTGATGTAAAATGTAAATTTGAGCTATTATTGCTCAGATTTCGTTTCATAAAATTTACCCAATGCTTATACTTTTAAGAATTATAAAATAAAATCGAAATATATAATATTAATTTA
>NZ_CALINL010000123.1 GCF_938045225.1 uncultured Campylobacter sp. | reverse complement strand
CTTAGACAGCGCAAGTATCTATCAAATTCCACTTTCATTTTTAAAACAAGACATACTAACTCCAATCGCTGAAAATTTAGGCTTTAGCGAGCTTTTCGACGGCGTAAATATCCGCCCCGGACGACCGAGCAAAGCTTTTATAAAAGATAAAAAAATCGTATTTATCCTGCCTGGAAATCCGATGGCGGCGTTTTTGATGTGCTTTCTACTAGTCGTTCCTTTTTTAAAGGGCGCGCGACTAGAAAAATTTGACGCTGCCCTAAATCAAGACGTAAAAATAAAATCTGGACGCCAAAATATCGTGCTGGGTAGCTTTTTGGTGGGCAAATTTAGCGTGACGGATAATAATAAATTCGGCTCTGGCATGATAACTCCGCTCATCAAAAGTAACGCCGTTTTGGTAACAAGCGAAAGCCTCGGCGAGCTAAAAGCGGGCGAAATCGTAAAAATTTTGAAATTTTCTTGACAAATGAAAACGTTTTTGCTAAAATTGCGACTTCTTAAACGGTGCGGGAATAGCTCAGGGGTAGAGCACAACCTTGCCAAGGTTGGGGTCGCGAGTTCGAATCTCGTTTCCCGCTCCATCGGTTTTAAATTTAGGGAATTTTTGCCCGGGTGGCGGAATGGTAGACGCAAGGGACTTAAAATCCCTCGGTATTTTTTACCGTACCGGTTCAAGTCCGGTTTCGGGCACCATTGACTTTTAGGCGACATAGCCAAGTGGTAAGGCATGAGCCTGCAAAGCTTTGATCCCCGGTTCGAATCCGGGTGTCGCCTCCAAAAATTATAAGGAGAGAAAATGCGTTATTTACTAGTGCTATTATCTGCTACTTTGTTTATGGTTGGCTGTTCAAATACTTGGCGCGGAGCCAAAGAAGACACTAATAATGCCGTTGAATGGTCAAAGGAAAAAGTCAACAAAGGCGCTTCCTACGTTAAGGAAAAAACCGAATAAATTTGGCTATAATTAGCCAAAATATTTTTACGGGAGATGGCTGAGCGGTCGAAAGCGGCGGTCTTGAAAACCGTTGAGGTGTGAAAGCCTCCTGGGGTTCGAATCCCTATCTCCCGGCCATTATCTAATTACTGTCTTGGCTCTTACTATATTAGTATTCCTAGTTTTTGGCTATATTTTTGTAATTTTGAATAACTTCTTGATTTTATTGCGTGTATTATTTGCAGTTAAAGTAATAAATCTAGTAAGTGTCTTTAAATAAAACGCAGTTATTAACCGTTAGCCTAAGGCAAAGCCACCAAATATAAATATCGGCATAGTTTGGGGATTCGCTGACCAGTCCGTGACATATTTTATTTCTGTAGTTTAGCCCCATCGGCTCCGTTAGTAAAAATTTTAACTCTTCCGTCAAATCTCTCCCGAGCAATTCATATATTTTTGGTTCTTGTAAAAGCGGGTTTATGCTTTTTTCCGATTCTACGCCGTATTCATCGATAGTAGTCGTAGGGATTTTTTCTTGTCGCAATAAAATTCTCGCCAAATGCTCTATTTGAGGTATCAGCAAATGACTTGAAACCAAAAAGTCTCTATCAAAACCGTAATATAAACCTTGCGCCCAGATATCTGCCCTGCCAGCCGGAACTACGCTAGAGTTTCTGCAAATATCATAAATGAAGCGCATAGGCACTCTATGTTCCTCTAAAATTTGCCAAAATGCGGGCAGTATACTGCCGTCTACCGCCAACTTGACGTGTATATGGTATTGCTGGTACATTTCATGTTTTAATCGATCATCTTTTGTCATTATTTGTTGTAGTTTTCTTCCATCGGCATCTACGTAAATTTGAGTAATAAAATTTGAAAACAGAGACTTCTTTAAAAGATTCTCGGATGACTTTTTGATATCTTCATATAGTGGATTTGCTGTGATATTAGCTAGGCATAATATCGCTTCAGATAGTTGCTTGCCTTTTACTGCTAGCTTTGCATTATTTTGATAGCGTAAAATATTAATCTTATCGGTAGCAATTAAGCTCATTTCACTTCCAATATCTTGATTATTTTGCTCTATCAGCTCGCGTATCTCGTCTATTTTTCGATCGATTCCTAGCCCATTTCTATCTTTTTTGGGAACGCTTCTAAGCTCTTTTAGCGCTTGCTCTAGATCTATTTTTGACGATATAGCGCCATTTCCTTTTGCTTTTTCTATTAAGATATTAGCTATTTTGAGTGCGATTTCGGCTATTTTGGGGCTATTCTTGAGCTTCTTATACCATTTTTGCGACTCTTGATAATATCTGGTTGCTGCCACAAAATCTTTTTCTTTCGCAAATGTATCGGCGAGTTTTTCTAATTTTTCAGCTACGCTTGGTTGCAGTTTTCTGCTTAGCTCCACGATATCCAATAAATACGACATCCTTAAGCAGTAGTATTGATCGATCGGTTCCGCTTTATTAAAGCATTCTAAAATTTTATTTAGTATTTCGGCGTATTGATTTTTTGTGATTTTGGATAGTCGCGATAGTCTGATAGCCCTCTCAAACGCATCTATCTTAAATTGATTTAGCGACTTTGGCTCTAGAGATATTTTCGAGTACTCATTTACGGCGATCTCTAAAAATTTAGTATTTTTGGGATTTTTTAAAATCCATAAAATATCGGCGATCCTTGATTTTAGTCTGCAATCAGTCACTTCATCTAAAATACTCTCGAAAAATTCCAAATCCTGCTCAGTAAAATCATCCAATATCGCCAATCTGCAATCGCCCGCGATACACCCGGCCTCGTACGGCTCATTTAGACTTCCGGGTTTTAAGGCCATAGAGCAAGTATTTCTTAATAAATAAAATACCTTGCTTGCTTTTAAATTTCCGTTTCTAAAATTTTCCTCGCACAAGTCCGCAAATTTAAAACTGTAATCGTCAAAATATTTTGCGTCTTTGAGTATTTCGTCCAAGTTTATACCCAAAAAATCATCTTTAGTTATCGTTGTTTGCTGTATTTTTTCGATCAAATTTTATCCTTTTTAGACTAAATTTCTCACTCCGTCATCGCAAATTTGACCAATCTCGGCCGCGCGATACGCTCGTAGTCTTTCGTGTTTAAAATGATAGAATGATCTAGCAAACCCGCATTAAAGGCAAGCTCGGCGTAGCGCGTAAATAGGCTCGGATCGGCGATAAGCTCTAGCTCCTCATGAAAGCTAAACGGCGGAACGCTGCCAAAGACGCAGTCGGTGAGCCGCATGACCTCATCGGGGCTGGCCAGGCTTGCTCTAGTGCTGCCCAGTGCCTGTGCGATGAGCTGCAAATCAGCCTTGTAATCCGCCGGCAGCACAGCCAAAACATATCGTTTGGCGCCGCTGCCTTTTACGACGCAAACTAGTGCCTTCGCCCCCTGTCCTAGCTCCGTACCGCGCGCCACTGCGACCTCGGCCGACGTTTTGGCGCTCGCGTGAGACACTGCGCGAAAGTCTGCATTTTGCGCGCTTAGCAGCTCTTTTAGCTTCTCAAAAATTTGCTCGGACATCGTTGTTCCTTTATTTAAAATTTAGTTTAAATTATACAGCAAATTTTAAAACCGCCCTGCTCTTTTTTGGAAATTTAACAAGATAAACGCGTCCAAATTTGACCACATCTTGAGTCGCTTAAATTTAAATATTTTTGGCTATCATTTCGTAAATTTGCCTTAAAATGATCGTAAAGAAAAAGAGCAAATTTACAAAGGAAAAATCATGCAGATCGATAAAATCCAAATCGAAGCAGGCTGGAAAGAGGCGCTAAAAGATGAATTTTTGAGCGAGAATTTCGCCCGCGTGAAGGAAAATTTCTTGCGCGCAAAGGCCGCCGGCGAGGTCTATCCGCCAAACGCGCTGATATTTAACGCCTTTAATCTCACGCCGTTTAACGCCGTCAAAGTCGTGATTCTGGGGCAAGACCCATACCACGGCGCGGGGCAGGCAATGGGGCTAAGCTTTTCCGTGCCGCACGGCGTCAAAATCCCGCCGAGCCTCGCCAACATCTACAAAGAAATCCGCGACGATTTGGGCGTAACGGAGCCAAACTCTGGCGATCTGAGCTACTGGGCGAAGCAGGGCGTGCTACTGCTAAATGCGACGCTAAGCGTTAGCGCTGGACAGGCTAACTCGCACTCGAATTTCGGCTGGCAGGAGTTTACGGACGCTGCGATCAGGAAGCTTAGCGAACGCGCCCAGAACGTCGTTTTCATGCTCTGGGGCAACCCAGCTAAGGCCAAAATCCCTCTCATAGACGCTAACAAACACCTTATACTAACGGCGGCTCATCCAAGTCCGTTAGCGCGCGGCGCGTTTTTTGGTTGCAGGCACTTTTCAAAGGCGAATTTATATCTCGCCGAGCACGGTAAAGCGCCGATAGATTGGGATCTAAACAATGCGGTTTAGGATGGTTTGATGTCGGCTGCGACAAAACGAGCTTTTGTGATTAGGCTAAAGCGAGTTTGCAAAATTTGGTAAGCATGCGGTTTTAATTGCGCTAGGCTACGTCAAATTTGCATTCAAAAGCTTGCCAGATTAGGTTTGGCGGGTTTCAAATTTGATTGTAGAGCTTTTGGCTTTACTCGGTAAAAGCGGCTCAAATTTTCTATAAAACAGGCCTACTTTTGCGCCTTTTCTGCTCTCATTTCATCTAGCATGGATTTTATCTTTGCCGATTCGCGCTCGCAAAATTTCTCATCGCCGCTTTGTATGATTAGCGCCGCTTGGCCCTCCTGAGCTTTTTGCAGCTCGCTAAATTTGAGCTCAAACAGCCTAAACGCCTGCGGATCGTCTTTTAGCTGCTTGGATTTTATTTTATAAAGCTCGTTTAGGTAAATTTTGCTTTGATTCACGTACTCCTCGCACGCGTTTTGAGCGCCTAAAGCCAGCGCGCCTAGAGCGCAAAATATTAATATTTTTCTCATCGCCGTCCTTTAAATTTGCGAAATTATACACTTTTTTAGGGTTTAAATTTTATAATTTTCAAAAATTTAAAGGCGGAAAATGAGACGAAAAGATAGAGAACTAACTGCGCGAGAGGGGCTTGCGATCATCGATGCGTGCGAATACGGCACGATCTCTTGCATTGATGAGGCGGGCGAGATCTTTAGCGTGCCGATCTCGGTCGTGCGCGAGGGTGAGAGCGTATTTTTGCACGGCGCTCCCGCAGGCTCTAAGGCAAAGCTGCTAAAAGACGGCAAGAGCGTGACGCTGGTTTGCGTGAGCTATGCACAAGTGCCGATTCTAACCGATGAGCAGTTAGACGCGATCAAGGACGACGGCAAGGCGCTTGGCGCGAAAGTTTTTACGACCGAATACAAATCCGCCGTCGCCGTAACCAAAGCTTACGTCGTGACGGATGAGACGGCGAGACTGCGCGCGCTACGGCTGCTTAGCGAAAAATACACGCCAAAGTATATGCAAACCTTTGACGTCGCGGCGTCGCACGGGCTAAAGGCGATGAATATCTACGAGTTAAAGATCGCGAGCATAACGGCAAAGGCGAAGATTATTCGGGATTAAATTTAAGTTTTAGACGTTCTCGCAACGTCAAATTTGATTAATCTACTAAAATTTGGATAGCAACAAAGAATTTGAAAAAACAAAAAATCCCTCCAAAAGGAGGGATAAAAATTATTTAGGTAGCGTAGCTATAACTTGTTTCATTTGTTCAAGAGCTGGTTTGCAAGCGGCCTCTTGAGAGTCTTTCGGTAGCTGAGCAAACTGAGCTTTTTGGCTCTCATAGGTAGGTTTCATAGCTGCCATTTGAGGGTTGTCCTTTGCCTTCTCTACGAACTCGTCTACTAGTTTAAAATACTCCTCGCAAGTAGGCGAAAGCTCTGCTGCTGCGGCAGATACGCCCATAACGCCCAAAGCGGCAACTACTAACAATGACTTTTTCATATGTTCTCCTTGGATAAAATAGGGGGTAATTATACCACTTTATTCCTTTTTTTAACACTTAAATTTAAAAAATTAGTTAAAAATAAAACTTAATTTAAATGAAAAATAGATAAAATTATACCTATTATCAATTTCTTAATACAAAGGGGATGTCATGGGTAAATTTAGCATTATCGCGGCTGCAGTTTTACTGAGTGCAGCCTCGGCTCTCGCGCAGACGGGAGGATCGGACGGCAAATTTAAGCGAGCCGATAGCAATGCAACCGGATCTGTAAAGCTAGATATGGTTTCCGTCACGGCAAACAGGAGCGAAACCGACGTCGCTAAATACGCCGGCCAAGTCAGCATCCTAAATCAAAACGACCTAGTTAAATCGCCGTCCGTCATCGACGCTATCGGCTCGGTGCCGGGTGTGATGCTCGGCAACGACCACGGCAGACAAGTCGGTCAGTACTACAACATCCGCGGTTTTGGCTACCAAAGTGAAGCACGCGTCATCATCGAACAAGACGGTATCAAGCGCTCGCCTTCGCTTTTTTCTAATCAAATTTCAACCTTTCGCGTGGATAATGACTTGCTAAAACGCGTCGAGGTCGTAAAGGGCGCTAGCTCCGTGCTGCACGGCAGCGGCGCGGTCGGCGGTATCGTTAGTATGAGAACAAAAGACGTGAGCGACTTTATAAACCCCGGCAGCGACTACGGCGTCACGATCGGCCATCGTCAGGAGAGCAACCGCATGAACTCAAATCGAGCCGCCGTCGCAGCTAAACCTACGGAAAATTTTGGCCTTTTACTATACGGCAAGCACGCAGACTTTGGCAAGATAAAGATGGCTAGAGACGGCAAGCGCTCGGGCGTGAAATACGCAGAAAATGACGAGCAGGTAAACACTGTCTTTGCCAAAACCGAGTGGGCGATAACCGACGAGCATGCCCTGGAGGCTAGCGTATTTAACTACCACGAAAAATTCTCCTCTTTGCCTTGGCAGTCGCTTTTCTGGAGCGAGGATGCGGAGCTGCCCACCTCTGGACGGCTAAAACAGCGAGACTATAGCGTGATATATAAGTACACTCCGCTTAATAATAGATGGATAAATTTCTCCACTCAGTATTACAACGCCAAAGCTCTAAATCATAGGATCAGAACTGGCTTTAGCAGAGGCAATCCAGTCTATATCGACTACAAAAACAAAGACGACAGATGGGGCGTTAGGCTCAAAAACGAAAGCCTCTTTGAAACCGGCATGCTAGAGCATAGGCTAGTTACCGGTATCGACTACGAGCATAGAAAAGAGGACGCGATATTTTGGTACAACGGCGCGCTTAGCGACTTTGGCTCATTTCCGAATTTTTACAAAGATCTCGGCATCTACGCGCAGAATGTATTTAGCGTAGGCAGGTTTGAGTTTACTCTGGGCGGTAGATTCGATAAATTTAAACGCGGAGTCAAGAGTGGCGATCATAATTCATACTCGGAGTCTAGGTTTTCTCCAAAACTGGGCCTTGCGTACGAGGTTTTTGACGGCATAAATTTACTCGCGGGTTATGCGGAGACCTTTAGAGGACCTACTCCAAACGAGACGTCATCGGCCGGTCCGTTAAATCCGCACTACTGGTACATACCAAACCCCGACCTAAAACCTGAAATCGCAAAAGAGTACGAAGTAGGCTTTTCTATCGACAAGCAGGGGCTTTTGGGCGATGACGAGCTGTATTTTAAGGCTACCTACTACGACGGCAACATAAAAGATATGATAAATTTAAAAGCAAGACCGGATAAAGGTAATCCGCCGTTTGACGCCGAAGCGCCGGGCAGACGCTACGGCATGTACGAAAACGTCGATAATGCAAAGCGCCGAGGCGTCGAGATCGAGTCCAAATACGCGATAAATAACCTTACATTCTCGCTCGGATACGACCATACGAAAATTTACGACAAAGCGACCAAAAAGATACTCACCGTCTATGCTGATAAGCTAACTTTGGGCGCGATGTATAGATACGAGCCGTGGGGGCTTAGTTTGGGCGGCGACATGACGCATTGGTTTAGGCCTAACAACGACGAGAAATACTACGTCGTGCGCGGTCAAAAATACGAATACGTAGATGAAACCTTTACTATCGTAAATTTTAAAGGTAGATGGGAGCCGAAAAATTTCGACAGCCATCTGCTAAACAAAGGGCTAAAAATCAGCTTTGGCGTAAACAATATCTTTAACAAAGAGTACATTTTCGCAAACGGATTTAAAGATACGACCAGAGTGGGCAAAGGCAGGAACTTCTACGTAGATTTTGAAAAGACGTTTTAGCTTAACGCGGCAAGCGGACTAAATTTGGCTTAAATTTGGTTCGCTTTTGCTGTTAAATTTGCCGTTTTTGAGGGTCCGCTTTGGTTTAAATTTTGCTTTTTTACCCGCTCAAATTTGACCCGTCCGCTCCTGTAAATCCGCTTCTTAATTTAAATTTGACTATAATGTCTTAAAATTTAAAAGGAGCAAATTTGCAAAATTTCGCCTTGAAATTTCGTCCGACGAGTTTAGACGAGATCTGCGGACAGCGCGAGCTGGTGGGAGTTTTTAAAAAATTTATCGAAAATAAAAAAATCCCGCACAGCATATTTTACGGGCCTGCAGGCTGCGGCAAGACTAGCTTTGCTCGCGTCGTTGCACGCTCGATGGAGTATGATTTTTACGAATTTGACGGCGGAAATCTCAAGATCGAGGAGTTTCGCAAAATCCTAAAAAACCACGAAAACGCGCTTTCTAAGCCGCTATTTTTCATCGACGAGATCCACCGCCTCAGCAAAACGCAGCAAGAAGCCCTGTTAATCCCGATGGAAAACTACCGCGCCGCCATCATCGGAGCCAGCACGGAAAATCCATATTTCACGCTAAGCTCGGGCATCCGCAGCCGTTCGATGTTATTTGAGTTTAAGCCGCTTGCGAGCGAAGATTTTGAAAAGCTGCTTGAGCGCGTGAGAGGCGAAGTCAAATTTGACATCTCGGACGAAGCTAAAACTTATCTCATAAAAAGTAGCGGTGGAGACGCGCGCGGACTGCTAAATTTGCTCGAGTTTGCCGTGAGTCTGGATGAGGAAATAACGTTAGAGAATTTAAAAACGCTAAGAGCTAACGCCGTTAGCGAAGGAGTTAGCGAGGATGACGTGCACTACGGACTGGCGAGCGCCTTTATAAAAAGCCTGCGCGGTAGCGACGAAAACGCCGTCGTATACTATCTGGCACGGCTTATCGACGCGGGCGAGAGCGCTGATTTTATCGCGCGAAGGATGGTGATATTTGCTAGCGAGGATATCGGTAACGCAAACCCTAACGCGCTAAATTTAGCCGCTAACGCGCTTGCCGCCGTTAGCAAGATCGGCTTTCCCGAAGCGCGGATAATCCTGGCTCAATGCGCGATGTATCTGGCTCACTCGCCAAAGTCAAACTCTAGCTACAAGGCCATAAACGCCGCGTTAGCCTACGTCAAAAACGAGCCGCCGCTAGCCATCCCGCCATATCTCATCAACACTGCGCCCGAGGCCAAGGACTATCTGTATCCGCATAGCTTCGGCGGCTGGGTAGAGCAAAAATACCTCGAAAAGCCGCTTAAATTTTACGAAAGCAACGGCATCGGCTTTGAAAAGACGCTGGACGAGTGGCTGGTTAAAATAAAATCTAAGGGTTAAATTTGGAAGACTTGCGTTAAATTTGCGCCGACTCAAATTTGCCATACCGGCTTATTAAATTTTAGAGGAAGTATTGCGGTCAAATTTGCTACGTTTTTAGTTTTTGGGTTTTTACGGACTTGTTAAATTTCTCGGCAAAATCTCGTAAAAACCGCCGTTAAATTTGCAAAGCAGCGAGAAGGTCCAACTAAAACAAAACCCGCCGTCCAAATCAAGAATATCCTTTAAAACCGCCCACCCTGTCAAATTCAACTCAAATTTTACCTATATTTTTAAAATAGGCTAAAAAATTTTTATTATTTATTTTAGTTTTATATTTTTTTAAATATACTTGAAAAATTTTAAAAAATAAAGGCAAATCCATGCTCACCGACCTCGTAAGCTCTATAAATTCATTCCTTTGGGGGCCGTATTTCCTCATCGCGCTACTTTGCGGTACGGGGCTTTACTTTACGATTAGGCTTCGTTTCGTGCAGATTTTTAAGTTTAAAATGGGGCTTAATAGGCTTTTCGGTAACTTCTCTTTGCACGGCGAAGCGGCAGGAAAATCGGGCATGAGTTCGTTTCAGGCGGTCGCTACGGCCGTCGCGGCACAAGTAGGCACGGGCAACCTCGTGGGCGCCACAACCGCGCTCATCATGGGCGGGCCGGGAGCGATATTTTGGATGTGGTGCGCTGCGTTTTTGGGCATGGCGACGAATTTTGCAGAGATCTGCCTCGCGCAAATTTACCGCACCAAAGACGACAGCGGCCATATGATCGGCGGGCCGGCGTTTTATATCAGTCGCGGGCTAAAGAGCCGCTACGCCAAGGTTTTGGCGGCGTTTTTTGCGCTAGCGATCATATTAGCACTCGGATTTATGGGAAATATGGTGCAGGCCAACTCGATCTCGGACGGATTTAAGGGCGCGTTTGGCATACCGCAGTGGGCGAGCGGACTATTTTTGGCTGCGATTTGCGCTATGATATTTATCGGCGGGGTCAAAGCCATCGCCAGAGTCGCCGAAAAGATTGTACCTATCATGGCGATCCTCTACGTCGTGGTCGGGCTTGTTATCATCTGCTTTAATCTCGATAAAATTCCCGGCGTCATAGCGCTTATATTCGAGGCCGCGTTTAATCCGTCCGCAGCTTGGGGCGGCGCCACCGGAGCCACGATCGCTACGGCGATGAGATACGGTATCGCGCGCGGACTGTTTTCAAACGAAGCGGGCATGGGCTCGACTCCTCACGCGCACGCCGCGGCCAACGTCAAACACCCGGTAGATCAGGCGGTACTAGGCATCATGAGCGTATTTGTCGATACATTTATCGTGCTAAACATCACCGTTTTCGTCGTGCTTAGCGCCGACGTGATACATTTTGAAAACGGCAAAGCCGTGCTAACTGGCATCTCGCTCGTGCAAGAGGCGTTTTCGACGCATGTTTTGGGGCACGCTGGCGGCTACGGATTCGTGGCGATTTGCTTGTTTTTCTTTGCTTTTACGACGATTTTGGGCTGGTACTACTTCGCCGAGATCAACGTGCGTTACCTTTTTGGAGCCAAATTCGTGCGAATTTTACAGATATTAGTCGTTGGATTTGTGTTCGCTGGTAGCTTGCTAAAGATAAATTTCGTCTGGGAGCTGGCCGATATGTTTAACGGCCTCATGGTGCTTCCAAACCTGATTGCCATCATCGCGCTTAGCCCGGTCGTGGTTAAACTTCTAAAAGATCACGACGAAGGCAAAGAATACGATCCAAACGAGTATATAAGGAAGGCTTGAGCGGCGTAGTAAATTTTACGGCAACAGACATGTGCCGTAAAATTCGTTTTTTATCGCCGTTTTACGCTACGTCAAATTTATGACTCAAATTTGCGCTACCGATAACTTTTGCAGCATCAAATTTGGGCTAAACTTAAACCCTTTCCGCCGCTTCTAAAACCACGCTTTTTAGCAAATTTACCCCGTTAGCGATATCGCTCCAGCTGGAAAATTCTGCCGGATTGTGGCTGATACCGTCTTTAGATGGGATGAAAATCATCGCAGTCGGACAAAGTGCGCTCATGTGCATCGCGTCGTGCCCAGCGCCGCTTGGCATGATTTCAAAGCTAAGCCCGAGCTCTTCGGCTTTTTTGGCGGTTAGCTTGATGAGGCGGCCATCTAGCGCGCACGGCTCGTCGAAGGCTAGCTGCTTGATCTCGCATTTGACGCCGCGTTGAGCCTCGATGCGCGAGATTTCGGCCAGGATCTGCTCGTATGCCGCCTCGCGCGTGGCTAGGTCAATGCCGCGCAGGTCGATTAGCAGCGTAGTTTCGCCAGGTACAACGTTCATGACGCCCGGTTTTACCGTGCAGTTGCCTGCGGTCGCTACTACGCCGTTTACCGCATTTTCGCGCGCAACATGCTCGACAGCCAGCACTATCTGCGCCGCCGCGCAAAGCGCGTCGTGACGGTACTTCATCGCGGTCGTGCCGGAGTGCTGAGCCTGGCCCTGCACGTGCACGCTAAATCTGTGCGGCGCGGCGATGGCGCTTACTACGCCGATTTGGATATTTTCGTTATCCAGTAGCGGTCCCTGCTCGATGTGCAGCTCGAAAAAACTCTCGTAATTCGGCGTCAAATTTTTAGCCTTTTCGATGCTAGCTAGATCGATGCCAAACTCCGCAAAAATCTCGCTGATAGCTCGCCCCTGAAAGTCGCGCACCTCTTTAAGTTTTTCAAAACCAAGCTTGCCGCACATTACCTTGCTGCCAAGCGTCGCGATGTTAAATCTGCTTGATTCCTCGCACTCAAAGACGATCAGCTCGAGCGACCTTCGCGTCTGCACGCCCTCGTCGTTTAGTGCTCTAATCAGCTCTAGCCCGCCCAGGACGCCGAGAATCCCGTCAAATTCGCCGCCGTTTATCACGGTGTCTAGATGCGATCCAAATGCTACTGCTGGTAGTTCGGGCTCTGCACCCTCGCGCCTAGCAAAGATATTTCCGATGGCGTCTATGCGCACTTTTAGTCCCGCTTCCTTACAGCGTGCGACAAATAGCTCTCTGGCGGCCTTATCCTCGCGCGTGTAGGCTAGGCGGCTCATCCCGGCGCCAAAGCCTGCGTCATTTATGGCGTTTATTTCGCTAAAAAGTGCCTTAAGTCTGTCTAAATTTATACTCATCGCCCGTCCTTCATATTTAAATTTATCAAATTTTAGCCAAGAAGCATTAAATTGATACTTTAATATTTTTATTTAGGCTCAAGATAAGTTAAAAACTTTCAAAGGAGTTTTTCTCAAAGAGAGTGCAAGTACAAGAACTATGATTTTGTCAATGAAAAATAAGTATATCTATCGTTCCCGAATTTCAGAGAAGAAATTTAGAGAAATTTTAAAGTATTTTGCGCAAGATATAGAGGCTACTAAAATAGCAAATTTAACCGGAAATTCCGGTATTATGTAGCAAATGCACAAATCAATAAAAATGCTATTTTTTATAAAAACATTCAAAAGATGGTCATATTTTTTAATAATAAAGATAATGATAAAAGTCTTATATGTTTATTAAATCTTATCTCCATAAGGTAACGCCTTTATGTAATTTTCCATAAATTTCCAATCGGGTTTACCATTTTCAGCAATAGGCAATTTAATGTCTAGCGACTCCATATTGCCAGGCTTTGCCTTTCTTCCATAAGAAAAACGATACATATTATATGTTAGTAATGTAGCTAAAAACATACCGATATATCTATTCATACTAAATCCGATAGGCGTATAAATCCGCACAGTATCTAAAGCCCAAAACGAATCCTCTTGATATGTAGAAAACATACCACTTGCCTCTCCTGCCGAAATTATACAATTACCGTCACAGTTTTTGTCATTGTAAAAACCATCTACGCCATTATTCATTGTAGTTGTTGTAATAACTGGATATTTATATTCATCATTTTGCTCGTCAAAATAATCCTCGTTACGCACTATTCTACCACCACGCTTAATTTTAAATAATTCACCCACTTTAAAATCTTTCCATTTCGTAATATTTAAATTTTGTGTCTGACTATTTTTAGGTAACAATTTTGGAAAATTACCATTTTTAACAAGATAACTAGCATAATCATTAATAGTCTTTTGAAAATCCTCTTCGCGAATCTTGCTATAATCTGTTTTCATATAGGCTTCACATAGCCACTCATCATCTGTTTTTACATACTTCTTAGCAGATAACCCAGCTTCCGCATCGCCATTTTTAAATAGTGATAGCCATTTAGGCAAAACGTGAGTTTCCCAGATTGATTGACCTTTTGTATCTAAAACCTCTATACGACCTAGATTTTTCTTTTTTGTAAATCCATCGTTTTTATAATAGCCGAAAAATGTTTTTTCTTTGGTTCTCCATCGGTATCAAAATGCGAAATTCCCATAGTAAATAACATACAACAAGCATTAGCGCTCGCTCCGGGATAGAACATTTCAGGCGGTAGCGTAAAAACGGCTTCTAGCGTATTATATTTTAAGATATTTTCTTTTGCCCTTAGTATTATTCCGCTATTAGCAATAGCACATTGGAGTGGGAGTAATACGGCTAATTTAGCATTTGTAATATTTGCTTTGTGCAAACAATCCGACATATATTCCACAAAACAAAGACCTTTCGTAGGGTCTTCTTTGACGGGTTTGCCGTTCTTTTTATTCCACGCTCCAGTTGAATATGTTTTTAAAATTTCAATCTTTTTCTCACCTTTTTTAGTGGCTAGAGTTTCTAATCTGCCTATAATTTTCGTAGGAAACAGTATTTGTTGTGCGTTATACGGCGGGTTCATTAAAATTACGCTTGGTTTTACTTCTTGTATCCAAGATTCTTTATAAAAACAATTTGCTTTGATAATATTAGTATTACCATCGCCGTGAATCAACATATTTGTAGTAGAAAGCCCAAACGGTTTTTCACTCTCTTCAATGCCGTAAATTTGTTCTTTGTGTATTTTTTCTACAATTTCATCTTTGTTTGGTAAACTAGAACAAGAATTTCTAGCAGTTACTAACGCTCTAACTAAAAATGCACCGCTTCCACAGCAAGGGTCTAAAACTCTTGAAT